>JADLEN010000275.1 GCA_020846105.1 Chitinophagaceae bacterium
ATTCAATTATTTGGACAATAAATAATGCTAAGCACAATCGACATTGATAGAATTATTGAAATGGCTTGGGAGGACAGAACACCTTTCGAAGCAATAGAATTTCAATTTGCACTACCCGAAAAAGAGGTCATTATTTTAATGCGTAGCCAGCTTAAAAGAAGCAGCTTCAACCTTTGGCGAAAGCGTGTGAACTCAGGTGTCAGCCACAAACATCGTAGCAAGCAATCGCTTGAAATGACTCGATTCAAGTGTAGCCGACAACGAGCAATTTCTAGGAATAAAATTAGTAAACGGTAACAGGTTTTCTTTTAAAACCAAGACTGCTTTCAGCGCAATATTTTGACTGAGCAATTTGCCACATTGCCTTTGTGGCTTATCCGCAATGTGGCGTTGTAACGCCTATAAAAATCTATTGTAGCACAAATCTTTAAAATTCTATCGCAATCTATCTACAGATTTTAGCAAGGCCTCGTCTTTGCGAATGCCGATGTAAGCCATTACTAAGAAAACAGATGAGATAATGGGTAGTATAGGGCCTGGCAATGCAAAACTATCATTTGTCGCAGGTGGCAGGGCGTTCTTAAGGTTTTGGATTATCATTATCATCGCTGCTACGAAAGCTACATTTGCCAATACAGAAAGCCACACAAGTGCTTTTTGGCGACTACGATTTTTGAACATAAAAATAGCAATCATAGGCAACATTACCATTAATGACGCTATGCTCAGCAACAAATATTCGTTGCGCGCACCCATCATTTGTGTCTCGGCCACTACTGCTGTGCTATAATGATAAAGAGGAAAAATAAACAGAGCACCGCTAATAAATGCTGCTAAAAACAGCCAAATAGTTTGTTTGCGTTGTATCATTTTTTTGTTTTTTGAAAATAGTATTAGTTAATAATTGAGCAAGCCATATAGCCTTGCAATACCTCTGGAACTATTATGCCTTCGGGCGTTTGGAAGTTTTCTATAAGGCAAGCCATGATGCGTGGCAATGCAAGCGAACTACCATTGAGTGAGTGCGCGAGCTGCGTTTTTCCCTCAGCATTTTTGTAACGGATTTTGCATCTGTTGGTTTGGAAGCTCTCAAAATTGCTCACAGAACTCACCTCTAGCCAACGCTCTTGCGCTGCGCTATACACTTCAAAATCGTAAGTGAGGGCAGAGGTAAAACTCATATCGCCGCCACAGAGGCGCAGTATGCGGTATTCCAATCCTAAATTTTGCAACAGTTTTTCTACGTGCTGCACCATATCTTCAAGTGCATCGTAGCTTTTATCGGGGTGGGTAAATTGTACAATTTCTACCTTGTCGAATTGGTGCAAACGATTGAGCCCACGCACGTCTTTGCCATAAGAGCCAGCCTCTCTGCGAAAACAAGGTGTATAGGCCGTCATCTTCACAGGCAGGTCTTTTTCAGCAGTAATCGTATCGCGATAAAGATTGGTAACAGGTACTTCTGCCGTGGGTATTAAGTAAAAATTATCGGCTGTGGCATGGTACATTTGCCCTTCCTTGTCTGGCAACTGACCTGTGCCGTATGCGCTCGCTTCGTTTACCATAAAAGGCGGATAAACTTCGTCATATCCGGCAGCAGTATTGTAATCCAAAAAATAGGTAATTAAAGAGCGTTGCAGCTTGGCACCCTTACCCATATACACCGGAAAGCCGCTACCCGTTATTTTATTCCCGAGTTCAAAATCTATCAAATTGTATTTCGTAGTAAGCTCCCAATGCGGCAATTTTTGCGCAGTAAGACTTGGACGAACACCGCCACTACGAACGGTTTCATTCTCCTCTGGGGTTTTGCCAAAAGGCACAGAGCTGTGTGGCAAATTGGGTAAGCGAATTAGTAATTCTTGCTGTTCGTTTTCCAAAGTTGCTAGTTGATTGGCAATTTCTTTTGCAGCATCTTTTTTGCTAGCAACTTCAGCTTTATGCGCTTCGGCTTCTTCTTTTTTGCCTTGGCCCATCAGCATCCCAATGCTTTTGGAAGCAGCATTTATTTCGGCGGCTATTTTGTCGTTTTCTACCTGTATTGTTCGGCGTTTTTCGTCGAGGGCTATGATGGTGTCTACGACGTCTAGGTCTTTAAAATTTTTCTTTTTAAGACCTTCTATGATTAATTCTTTGTGTGTGCGAAAAAGCTGTAAACTGAGCATTCTATTTGTTTTGTAAAGGTTGCAAAGATAACTATTCGGCTACCGTACCCGCAAATAATTGTTCACCCGCCTCTATGCGCACTTGCAGCCTATTTTCTACTGGTGGTATAGGGCAAGAATATCCATCCTTAAACGCGCAATAGGGGTTGTAAGCCTTGTTGAAATCCAACCAAATTTTGCCGTGCTGTATCTCAGCTATATCAAGGTCTAAATACCTGCCACCTGCATAGGTAGTTTCATAATTTGTAAGATCGTTGAAGGGGAGAAAAAGATGAAACTTATGTTCGTCTTTCTTTATCAAATTTATGCTTTGGTAAATACACAACTTATACGCCTTGGCCCCGAGTATAAATGTTGCTACAGCATATTGCCGATACTCTTGCTTCTTGCCGCTGTGTGTAAGCATATCGAAAGTAGGCGCATCGGGGGTAAGCGCTAGTGATGCCCAAACTGCGTAATCGGTATTGGCTGCATAAAACCGCAAAAAGCCTGTATCCTTTGCCTTGAGCGGGCTACGAGCTTCGGTAATAAAGTCTTCTTTATACTTTTGGCGATAGTGGGCAATATCTTGGGCAAGCGATTGTGCATTTGCACTAGCAGATACTATAAAA
>JADLEN010000276.1 GCA_020846105.1 Chitinophagaceae bacterium
GGGGGCAATTTTGGAGACAACAACGCTCGTTTTGGATTCAACAACATGGGCATGGTTTTTACTGGTGGCCCATCTGAGCGCAACTATGATAGGGCTGATTGGAAATCAAGTTCATTTGCAATAGGGCTCAATCGCACAGCCGATTTTAGCCGCATTTACAATTATTCAGGACAAACAAATAGCAGCACACAAAGCTTTTATTTCGAGCAAGATGCCTTGCTACAAACAAACAACATCCCTGGTAGCTACCCAAGCCAAAATACTCCTGGCGATATGGGTTTCAACTCTTATTTGCTAGACAATAACTTTTATTCTGTTGTGCCATTTTGGAAAGGCATAGACCAAACCAAAACGACACAAGAAAAAGGGGGCATTACCGAGCTTGCTTTATCTGGCGGAGGCAATTACCAAGACAAGCTAATGATTGGTGCCACTTTAGGAATAAACTTTCTAAACCACAGAATAGCTACAAATTACAGAGAGCAAACAACAAACATTACCCCAAACGACAGCTTTGACAATTACACATACAACGAAAGTGTAAAGGTTAATGGCTCAGGTATTAATTTAAAACTTGGTGCTATTTACAAATTCAACGATTATTTTAGAGCAGGCCTATCATTTCATACCCCTACCATTTATGCATTGACGGAAATTTATAATCGCGACCTTACCGCAAATACCGAGAATTATTATGGCATAAACCAGGTAGTGGCACCCGAAAACCTTTATGAATACACGGTAATAACACCCTTCAAAACTGTAGCAAGCGCCACAGGTATTTTGGGCAAAAACGGTTTTGTATCGGTAGACTATGAATTTGTCAATTATCGTAGTACGCGATTCCGATTCGAAGATAATTTAGCATTGGAGCAGAGCTACAACGCCAATATCAAAAACTTATTTACAGCAGCGTCCAACATACGAGCGGGCATAGAGTTGAAATTCGATCAGTTGATGGTACGTGGTGGTTTTGGCTTTTTTGGCTCCCCTTACAAAGACAAAACAATACAAAGCGACAAGACCAATATCTCTGCAGGCCTAGGCTATAGATTTGGCAACACTTTTGTAGATTTTGCAGTGGTAAATACAAGTTTTAAAACTAGCGAAAAGCCTTATTATATTCAAAGTTGGCCGGGCTATGGGCTAGCAAGTGATGCTGTAATAAAAAATAATTTCACAACAGGTGTATTTACTATTGGTTGGAAATTATAACAGAAAAATTATAGAATGCGACACACTTGAAAGCCTTTGCAATTTTTTATTGTAAAGGCTTTTTTTATTGCCACCAATACCATCCATAATTTGCTTGTATTTTTGCAAACGAAAATTTCAGATAAATGAACTTAGTATCAGAAGAGCACAAACAAGTATTGGGCCTACAAGTGCCTACAGACCCACGATGGGTAAACATGACCCAAATAAGCGTGGCCGACATACTTACAGACCATGCCTACTGCGAGCAAAAGGCAGCACTCACCTGCATTTCATTGATCCAAACCTATTCAGAATGTTTTGAAATGGTGCGTGCGCTTTCGCCAATTGTTACCGAAGAATGGGGGCATTTCAGAGCCGTACTTGCAGAGCTTGACAAAAGAAAACTACCACTGGGCATACAACGCAAAGACCTTTATGTAAATGAGTTGAAAAAATTTGAACAAAAACCTGGAGGACGATTGGAACGCCTTGCCGAAAGACTAATAATGTTTGCCCTTATTGAGGCAAGGAGCTGTGAGCGGTTCCGGCTTTTAGCGCTATATGTAGCTGATGAACATTTACGACAATTCTACCACAAATTTATGGTTGCAGAAGCTGGGCATTACCGACTAATGATAGACCTTGCAGAGCAGTATAGCAGCAAAGAAAAAGTAGCTAAACGCTGGCAAGAATATTTGGATTATGAAGCCGAGGTGATGAAAAACATGGAATTGCGAAGCGATAGAATTCATTAATAATCAAACAATATTCTAAATGATGCCCGTTCGCGTTTTTTAGAAAATATATGCCAATTACCTTTGTAATCAATAGAAGAAGGGAGCAGGCGCTCACCTACTTTTTCAAGTCGTACCTTCATAGCTACATCAAAATCGTAAAGCAAAGTACTGTAGGAAAGTGCATAGTCGCGTGCAACAATTGAAAAATCGGATACCCGAAACCAAGTATCCAGCTGATTGAAAACAACTTGGCTGCGATAGGCCTCCTTGGGTATGGCCTGAAAAAAATAACACTCTTCGCCTTGGTATTGGACAAATTTTAGCCTAAAATCGTATCGCTGCTGCACGCCTTCGTTTTCGAAAACAGAAGCCTTTTTCCCTACAAAAGGTATGCCGTCTACCTTGCTGCCAGGGTTGAAAATTAGTTGCTTGAGTTGCTCTTTGCTATGCTCTATACGCCCTCTAGGCGGATCTTGCAGGGCAATAATATCTGTTTGTCCGCATTCGTTGGCACGGCTTCTAAAGAACAAATTTTGAAATAGCGTGGCTGTAAAAAAACGAGGCTCTTTTTTACGATCATAGTAATTGCCTTTTACCTTTTCGTTTACTACCGCTACCGAACGACAATTTGCATTCATTGTCTGCACTGTCCTGTTTTCCAGCTGTGCTATAATATTATCTTTATTGTCGTAAAAAAAAATATCGTTATCGGACGTGTAGGGCAATATGCGTAATCCCAAAAAGGCTTTATAAAAAGTGGTGTCTTCTTTCATCCTGCGAATAAAGCCCGCTAAATCCCAACCGTTTTTTGCCGATTTTATGACTACCTCATCCATTGTAAATTGCATACCCATAATGTTGGTATCTACCGCTTGCGCAACAGAATTGCCGATGCGAAATAAACTAAAAGTAAGTATCAGTATTAATTTATTCATGTGCCATTTTTACTTTTGCCACCCACTTATCAATGTCACGGATAAATGCGTTCAGCTCTACATTGAGCCTTGAAAGATAAATAGATTGGTTGTCGCTGAGTGGTATAAAACTTATGTGCTCATCTTCAATTGCTTCGAGTCCTTGTTTCTCGTCTTTCAAAATATCCATTTTGGCCAAAACAGAAAGCAGGTAATTGAACTGGGTAAGACATTCTTTTATTTTCACTTTCGAAAGCTCAA
>JADLEN010000277.1 GCA_020846105.1 Chitinophagaceae bacterium
ATTATTGGTAAAAGGGATAATAGTACCCTTGCGTGCACCAAAATCGGCACATGCTTATCAGCGCATCTGGACCAAAGACGGCTCGCCACTAATAGTGATAACCAAACAACTGCAAGAGGCCGTACAAGCCTTTACAGATTATCCGGTGGAAATAGCCATGCGCTATGGCTACCCGTCGCCCAAAGTAGCTTTTGACAATTTGGTGCGCCAAATGCCCAAGCTTAAAGAGGTAATATTGGTACCTATGTATCCGCATTTTGCTATGAGCAGCTACGAAACCGCAGTGGTATATGCACAAGATATTTTGGCCAAAGAAAAATACAATTTTAAGCTAAGTGTAATAGAACCTTATTACAACAATGCCGATTATATAAATGCTATGTGTGCTAATATTGAGCCTCATCTGCAACAAGATTATGACCATGTGCTTTTCAGCTTTCATGGTATACCCGAGCGGCATTTGCAAGTAAGCGACACCACTAAAAAACATTGCCTGAACTGCGACAATTGTTGCGAAACAGCCTCTGAAGCACATGCAACTTGCTACCGCCACCAATGCTTAGAAACTATGCGCTTGGTAACAGAGAAGCTAGGTATTGCCAAAGAAAAATTTAGTTTCTCGTTTCAGAGCCGTCTAGGCAGAGAGCCTTGGTTAAAGCCGTACACCGATTTTCGACTTAAAGATATGCCTGCCGAAGGTATCAAAAACTTATTGGTGCTTTGCCCCGCGTTTGTAAGCGATTGCTTAGAAACTTTAGAAGAAATACAGATGGAGGGTGCAGCAATATTTAAAGAAGCTGGCGGCGAAAAATACGAAATGATACCTTGCATGAACGAACATCCTGAATGGGCAAAAGCCATTGCCAAATGGGTAAACTAAACGATTGTAACCACCCTAGATAAGCCCCTTAATGCTGTACCTCAAAGCGCTTCATATCATTTTCATTGTCACTTGGTTTGCAGGGATGTTTTACATGCCGCGCTTATTCATTTACAACACCGAAGCGCAAGACAAAAGCCCCGAGATAAGAGATGCTTTCCGAGCCCAGTTTGCCATTATGCTGCAAAGGCTATGGTATGGTATTACTTGGCCTTCGGCAATTATAACATTGGTACTGGGGCCTACACTTATGGTGCAGCTGGGCTATTGGAGCCAAATGGGTGAAGCACACAACATGTGGCTGAATATCAAATTAGGTTTTGTGGTGCTGCTGTATGCGTATCATTATTCTTTGCACATCATCTTTAAGCAGCAATGTGCTGGCATTTTCAAATACAGCTCGCAACAGTTGCGCATTTGGAATGAAATAGCCACCATATTCTTAATAGCCATTGTGATGCTAGTGGTAGTGCGCCAAGCTATTAGCCTAGTATGGGGTGTGTTGGGTTTGGTGTTGTTTATTGTACTACTTATGAGTGCAATAAAAATTTATAAAAACCTACGTAAAGACAAAAAGTAATAATCCTGAATCACTAATAAATATCCCAAGTCGGGTGTCTGATTTTGAGCTCTTGCGTAGTACCAAAATAAGTAGGAATACCTTGGAAAGTCTTGGTAATATTGGGCACAGGGTCGCTGGCAAAAGTGGCTGTGGTACTGGTGTACAGTATGGTATTACCTGTAGCATCGCTCAAGGTTTTGTTGCCTCCAAAATTACCGACACTAGTAATTTTGGCATTGTAAATACGTACTAACACCGACTCGTATTTGGCAAAATTGGCATTGAGTGTAGCGATGGTCAATGGCACTGCTTGTACCGTTTTGCCGCTTGCCAAAATGGTGGCCTTAGCGGCTTTGATATTTTTCAATTCTAATGTACCGTTATAGCTGGTAAGGGTAGCGCCCGTTAATTGCAACAATATAGAGTCGCCCATATCGGGCAAAGCGGATGCACTATTGCCAAAGTATACAACGATACCTGCCCCAGAATTATCTTGCATTACCAAGTTGCCCTCGCCAAAATTTTTATGAATGGTACTACTAGTGACCACTGCTGTAATGTGGTAGTTGCCTATCACCGTGTCTTGTCCTTTGTAGCTTTTGCGCAAGCTATCAATACTTATAAGTGCTGGCTCGGACGCTATGCTGCCATCGCAACGGGCGCCATTCATTTGCACATCATTTGTATCTCTTAAAATTAATTGCCCTGCCCCTTTATATATTGAATATATGGCTTGAATACTACCACGACCAAAAGGCAAAGAGGCGCTGGCAAAGCTTGCATAATTGCTACTGCGCAAAGAGATGGTATTGGCAGCACAATCGCGCATACGAACACTCGTAGTTGCATTGCCCTCGGTATAGGCATTATCAAAAATTGGGTTTTCAAATTCTATCCCGTCAATCATGATGAGTCGGTTGCACAAGTCGGGGCGAGGGATGCGCAAGTCGGCCAAAGAAAATTTAAAAGCCAATGCTGGCACTACCAAATTGGCGGTAACAATATGCTCATTAAACAGCTTTGGAATTAGGCTCGACACTTTCAAGCCACCTGCATTGTCGGGGATGGGTGTAGCGCCCAATTGTGCAGTGCCATAATAATTACCTAAGAAAAGACCCTTTAGTCGGATATACAATTTTCGGCCAATTGGGTATCTAGTAAAAAGACTCGACTCGTTGAGCATGAACGCTATACCGGCACTACTATCTTCTACAATTATTTGCTCATTAAAATTACCTGTTTTATCATCTGCACGAACGGTTACAGCAATTGTATAATCGGAGTCAATAGCGATACAACTACCCTCTTGTGGCAGCATGCTATTGAGCTGTGCAAGGGTGAAATTTACAGCAAGTGCTGGATCGCCGTTAGCATTGGTATTAGGTGTTTCTGGTTTTTGTTTCAGACACGACGTATGAGCCATTGCTACAAGCCATAGCATAAAAATTTGGAAGTATTTCATTCTAAAAATCATTTTGCTTTTGAATTAAAAACAACGTGCATCTACAAGCTGTACATCAGTAGTATCGCGCAATACAAGCTGTGGTGTATTATTAAACACTGTATAAATTGCTGTAAAATCTCCTCGTCCTTTTGGCGGTATATTATTTCTAAAACTTGCATAACCGCTAGTGCGCACTGCCAATAAACTTTGTGCACAATCGGCCAAATTAAAACTTGTTGCTGCTGTCAAATCGGGATGTAGGGCATACATTCTTGTGTTGGTATCTTCGAGTTGCACGTCGTTAATAGTCACTAATCTGTTGTACAATTCGGGCTTGGCCTTCATCGCATCTTGCAGGCTCACCACTATGGGTTGCATCATTTTTACAGAGTCACTTTTGAAGATATATTGCCCCCAAAGATGAAATGGAATGGAAGCAGAAACACCTTTGTCGTCGACCATAAAACTAATGTGCGGAAGCTTGTAAAAGTAGTTGCTATACAAGCCTTTGCATTTTAAATAAACTTTGGCGCCAATCGGAAAATCGTTGTAGAGATTATAGGCATCTAATAGTATAGGAATAGCACCCGTACCATCATCAATAATTATTTGCTTGTAAAAATTACCAGTTCTATCGTTTGCTATTACAAAGCCACTAATCACAATATTGTCGCCTATTTTTTGCGCTGTAGTGCTACTCATACTAGCCCGAAATTGTGCTATAGTTTTGGCTGTTGCAAATGTCCATTCATTGGATTGGTTGTTCTTTGGCTCTTTATAATCCTTGGTATTGCAAGACATTGCCCAAAGTACCAATACCAAAATGCAAGTATATTTTTTCATGTCTTTATCAGAATTTTAAAGTCAAATTGGCAAAGAAAGTTCGGCCTAGCCCATACACATATTTATTCGGAAACTTATCGGGATTGTTGTTTGTAAAATCATAACGAAGTTGTTCAAAACCTGCTGAAAGAATGTTGCGATTGTTGAGCAAATTGCTGATGCCGAAATTGAAATACAGAGATGTACCGTAGGGAACATTAGGCAGCAGTTTGGAGAGGCGCCAAGATTTTCCACCTGAAATATCCATTGTATAAAAAGAGGGTAATTGCTCTTGTCCGAAAA
>JADLEN010000278.1 GCA_020846105.1 Chitinophagaceae bacterium
ACTCTGCAAGTGCAAATCTGCGTATCAACAGGATTCAGCTTACCAATTGTCATTTAGTTTATAACGACAGGTCTATTCCGATGCTTATTAACGCCAAAGGCTTTAATTATACAGGCACCGGCGACCTTAATAATGCCATTTTTGATCTCGATAGCAAGTTGAATATTGATGCACTCGATTTTACATTTGATAAGGAAGAGTATCTGCGCGATAAGAAAATTAATGCCAAGTTGCTCACCCAAATCAACACCAATTCCTTGGTGCTATTATTCCAGAGAAATGACCTAAATATCAATAATCTTAAACTGGATTTTACGGGTGCGCTTAAATTTTTAAGCAATGGATATGCCCTAGATTTCAAAGCGCTTGCCGATGATATAAAACTATACTCCCTTATTACGGCTTTGCCTCCAAAATATTTGCAGTGGCTAGAGCAAACAAAGGTTAAAGGCAATGCAGACCTCCTTTTTAGCCTAAAAGGAAATTATATTGCTTCGCAAAATGAAAAACCAAACCTTGTGTTTAATATGAACATTCGCAACGGATATGTGGCATACAATAAAGCAGCACCAGCATCGGACGTAGAGTTTCGCTTACGCACAATTTTGCCTGCACTCAACACTGATAGTTTGAAAATTGATATTGACACTTTTGCTTTTAAACTTGGTCAAGATTTTTTCGATGCCAAATTGCACACATTAGGTTTGTTGCACCCGCACATTGCTGCACAGATAAAGGCAAACATGGATTTGGATAAATTGCAAAATGCCATAGGTTTTAATACGGCTGATATTAAAGGGCGTTTTCAATTGGATGTGAAGGTAGATGGATTTTTAGCAATGGGAGAAACGGCGAATGGGGAGTTGGCGATAAATGAAATTCCGAAATTCAGTGCTAAAGCATCTTTGAGCCAAGGTTATTTCAAAATGGCAAGTCTGCCACAAGGTATCCAAAACATAAATTTTGATATCCGCGCCGAAAATAAGGACGGTATTTACCAACATTCGCAATTGCGGGTAGACAATATTAACGCAACAGCACTCAATAATTTTGTGAAGGGTAGGGTATGGATAGATAATTTGATAGATTACCAAATGAATGCTGATTTTCATTCTAAAGTAAATTTTGGAGAAATTCAAAAATTTATCCCGATGGATAGCTTGTTTCTGGCAGGGCAAATGATTTTGGATGTTAAAGCTAATGGTAAATATCTGCCAGAAAAGAAATTATTTCCAACCATTCAGCTAGGCTTAGATTTGCAAAATGGCTCTGTACAGACCAAGTATTATCCACGTCCTATCACCAATATACAAGCCAATATAGATATCACAGACCCTACTGGTACTGCCAAAGATTTAAGTCTTGCACTTGCTCCTTTAAAATTCTACTTTGAAGGCAAGCCATTTGAAGTAAAGATATTGATGCGCAATATGGACAATATTCAATATGATATTGCAGCCAAAGGCGAACTCGATTTTGCTAAAATTTATTCCGTTTTTGCGCAAAAGGATATTAATGTTAGCGGCTTTGCAAAAATGGATTTGAAAATGCAAGGTACCCAAAGCGACGCTATGTCAGGGCGCTACAATAGACTAAACAACACTGGTTCGTTGGCGCTAAATAGCTTACAGGTGCAGCATTTGGGCTATTTGCCCAAACCATTTGTTTTGCAACAAGGTATTTTTACTTTCCGGAACGATAAGTTTTATTTCGACCAGTTTAAAGCCACTTATGGTAAGTCAGATATTGGGCTTAAAGGCTATCTGAGCAATGTGATTAATTACATGTTTAGCAACAAAGAAAAGCTAAAAGGTAGTTTTGAATTTACTTCAAATTATTTGTTGGTTGATGAATTGATGCCTAAAAAAGGAACAGTTGTCGATAGCACTGTTATCGATACTTCGGGTGTATTTGTAGTGCCTGCCAACCTCAATATGACTTTCACGGCAAAAGCAAAAAAGATTGAATTTGATGGTTTGAAAATGGAAGATTTTGCAGGGCAAATGGTCATTGATTCTGCACAATTAAAACTCAATAAAACTGGTTTTAAAATGATTGGCACTTCATTCAATATGGATGCGGTCTACAAAAACGAACAAACTAAAAAAGCCTACTTCGCTTTCGCTATTCAGGCGCAAGATTTTGATGTGCGGCGTGCTTACAAAGAAGTGAAATTGTTTAAAGAAATGGCGCCCGCTGCGGCATCAGCCCAAGGTGTTATTTCGATAGATTATGCCCTAAAAGGCAAGCTAGATAGCACAATGAGTCCTGTTTACCCTTCGCTGGAAGGTGGTGGGGTATTGTCGGTGCGCAATGTAAAATTTAAAGGATTTAAGCTATTTAATAACGCTAGTAAAGAAAGTGGGAAAGCTGAATTGAAAGACCCTGATGTAAAGGATGTAAAACTCAAAACCACTGTAAAAAACAACATCATTACCCTCGAAAAAGTAAAAATAAAAATGGCAGGATTTCGCTTGCGTGTGCAGGGTGAAAGTGATTTTGACCATCGCCTTCGATTCAAGATGCGCTTGGGATTGCCGCCTTTGGGCATAATTGGTATCCCTATGACAGTTAGTGGCACATCAGAGAATCCCAAAATCAAAGTGGGTAAAGAAGAACAAGACGAATTACCCGAGCAAGACGATGAAGGTGAAATACCTGTAGATGCGCCAAAAGCAGAAGCAGAGAAGATTTTGATTCCCAAATATCCGGATGGTACCAATGTTTTGCCTAATTGGTAGTTCTATACAATAACAATAGGCCATCCTTTATGAAATGGCCTATTGTACAATATAAGTTTTAATTTTTAACTACATTTCATATGCAACAATTTCTATGCAACCGCCAGCATTATTCCAATCTGCGCAACCCATTGAATAAGCACAAGGAGTACCAGGACATGCACAACATTCCGATGGAGGACCATAAACACTTGACGTAATTGGAATGGTGCATGTATTGTCACCGATTGATACTCCAAAACCACCACAGCCTTCACAATCTACAGACTGTATCTCCGCACCATGCCATTCAAATTGTACACCTGTAGGACAAGGTGAATATTCAGTTGTTGAGATGGAGGAAGATATTACACCAAGCACATTAGTAAAACACTTCGACGAATTTGCACCTATTCGGACCAAAGCAGATACGCCATCGCAGGGAGTGCTACCCATGCAATTGCCCACTAAGCGTAACTCGATGTCGCAATGTCGGTTGTTGGTGATGCAGATACAACCTCCAGTTTGGGCTTTTCCAGCCATTTGTACGCCTAGGGCGAACAGAATAAATAACAATACTTTTTTCATAACGGTTTAAGTTTTTTTTGTGAAAAATTATTTAACAATTCAAATAAGTATGGCGTACGTTTGATTTATGAAAAAAAGATTTTAGCTATATTTTAACTATAAATCTATATCCACTATGAAAACGCACTTAATTATCACATTGTTATTTTGTTTCCAATGTGCCCGTGCCCAAAGCCCAAGCGACTGCTTTATCGAAAACAAAGGGCAAATAAAAAATGAAATGGGCAGAAGCCGCGAAGACATTGATTTTGTACTCCGCTCTGCCAGCGGACAAACCTTGCTCATAGGCCCGGGAAAGCTGGAATACCACTTTAAAAGTGCTGAACAACAGGAGCAAATAGTAATGAAGCTAAAAGAAACCAACAAAGCACAGATTGTTGCCGAAAGCAAAAGCGATTACTACGAAAATTATTATTTAAG
>JADLEN010000279.1 GCA_020846105.1 Chitinophagaceae bacterium
ACTAGTCGCTGCTTTGCATATAGGTACAGGTATTTGTATTAAATAGACAATCAGTTTGTTAACAATTTTTTTTATTTTTGAGACCTAACCCCCCCGACAAAATGAAAACAAGAATTATTTTAGGATTGTTTCTGTCCCTGCTATGGGCACAATCTTATGCGCAAGGTGGCATAGAAAGCGGCTTGGTAGCCAAATATTGTTTTACAGGTAATGCCAATGATGCATTGGGTGTGCGCAATGCTACTGTATTTGGCGCTACGCTTACAGCCGACCGTTTTGGTAATCCCAACGCAGCATACTCGCTAGACGGTGTCAATGATTATATCCAAATGCCCGACGCTATATGGATATCGGGCGATTTCTCTTTTTCGGGCTGGCTAAACCTCAATAACCAATCGTCTTGGTCGCGGTTTTTTGAGTGGGGCAATGGTATAGACAAAGACAATGTTTTTTATTGCCCTTACCAAAGTGGGCAACAAGTATTTACTATCCATAAGTGTAGCTCTAGCGCACGTACCTATGCCTACAACGCCAGCCCTGTAACTACGGGTGCTTGGATACACGTTGCTATCACCCTATCTAATGACACTGTAAGGGTGTACCGAAACAATGTTTTTAGCTACCAATACAAAATGGCCGATACGCCTTGCTCGGTGGTGCGTACGCAATGCTATTTTGGGAAAAGTAATTTTTCGAATCCCTACCTCGATGCCAAGATAGATGATATCCGAATTTATGACCGTGCTATAACTGTTGCAGAAATAGACACTTTGTACAAGCTTACCGATTGCTCGGCGGCTGTGGTAATAGACCCTTGTGCCGGCACCAAAGCAGATTTTAAAGACATCAACACCGCTTGTTATACTTTCGATTTTAAAGACCTTTCCCTAGCCAAAGATTCGGGTATTGTATCTTGGAACTGGAGCTTTGGCGATGGTGGCACTGCCACTACCCAAAACCCCACGCACAGCTACCCAGACTATGGCACTTACAATGTGCGCCTAATAGTGCGCGATAGCAGTGGCTGTATCGATACCTTTAGCAAGCCTGTAACTATTGCCTACACACATTTTGCCGATGCCGGCAGAGACACTACCATATGCTTACTCAATGGCACGGCCACTACCTTTTTGAGGGGCAACAGAGGGGCTGCAACGTATGCCTGGACACCGATTGCCGGGCTTAGTCATTCTGGCTCCTCCAACACCTACGCCACACTTAGCGTGCCTACCACTTATTACCTCAGCAGCACCGATAGCTTTGGTTGTATAGATAAGGATAGCGTTTTTGTAAACCTCTTTGCCAGCCCTATATTAAAAGCAACACCCAAGGACACTTCGGTATGTGCAGGTACTATGGTGCAGTATGCTGCTACTGGTGCTGTGCGTTATCTTTGGTCGCCAAGTACCAACCTCAATAATGATACTATTGCTAACCCAAAACTTAAAGTGACTGTACCCGCTAGCTATACTGTGCAAGGCACAGACGCCAATGGTTGTATCGGTTTCGATACGGTAAAAGTGCGTATCGAGCCTTCGGTAGTGTTGGTGGCGCAACCCCAAACCTCCTATGCTTGTGCCAATGCTACCGTGCAACTAAGTGCAAGTGGTGCAGAATTTTACAAATGGACACCTGCCGAGGGCTTGAGTGCCGATAGTATTGCTAACCCAGTAGCAACCGTGACAAAAAACCAAACCTATTACGTAACAGGCAAAAGCCTGGCCGGCTGCGAAGGCTATGACTCTGTAATGGTGAGCCTTTTCCCAAACCCAGTGGTAGATGCCTACAGCAGCGAAAACTTTATAAAATGCCGCGGTGGTAGCATACGCCTCAATGTTACAGGCGCCACCAGTTACGAGTGGCAGCCTGCCGAGTATTGCGACGACAATACAAGCAAAAACCCAATGGTAAACCCAAGGAAGACAACTCAATTTACTGTTACGGGTACGAACGATGTTGGCTGCTCTGCAAGCGATACCATATCGGTTATTTTCGAAGGAGAAGTTGTGGTATATATGCCCAACGCCTTTACCCCCAACGGCGATGGCATCAACGACAGATTTGGCGTGATAGACAATTGCAATTTTAATTTTCAATCCATTCACATCTATGACCGTTGGGGCCAAGTCCTATTTGCCTCCAACAACCCCATCGATAAATGGGACGGCAACCACAACGGCAAAAAATGCATTCTTGACGTATACTTTTACCTTGTAAAGGGTACTGACCTAGAAGATAATGAAGTGATAAAAGCAGGAGATTTTACGCTATTACGATAAGCGAAACCAAAATAAACAAAAACGAAAGAAGCACCAAGATCATCGCTTGGTGCTTCGCTCGGGCTAAGGGCTCTACTGCGCGTCGCCTTCATCCTCACGCTTTCGCGTTTGCTACTTTTAGCGCGTATAATGGAGCTCGCTACGCCCGCCCCATTATTTATTTTTAAAAAAAACCTTAGCCTATCCAGCCATTGCCGTGTAGTAGCTCGGCTATCTGTATGGCGTTGGTGGCAGCACCTTTGCGCAGGTTGTCGGCCACTATCCAGCAGTTGAGGCTGTTGGGCTGGCTCTCGTCGCGGCGCAGGCGGCCCACAAATACCTCGTCTTTGGCGGTGGCATATAGCGGCATCGGGTATTCTTTGATAGCGGCATTGTCTTGCAGCACCACGCCCGGCGCATAGCTTAGGATGTTGCGCACATCGGCTAGCTCGTAGTCGTTGGCAAATTCGATGTTCACGCTCTCGCTATGGCCGCCCATCACGGGTACGCGCACGCAGGTTGCGGTTACTTTAATGTCGTTGTCGCGCATTATTTTGCAAGTTTCTAGCACCATTTTCATCTCTTCTTTGGTGTATCCATTTTCCAAGAAAACGTCTATCTGTGGTATTAGGTTTAGGTCTATGGGGTAGGGATATACGTCTATAGCAGTGCCACCTTGGCGTTGGTTCATCATCTCTTCTACGGCCTTTTGGCCAGTGCCAGTGATAGATTGGTAGGTGCTCACCACCACACGTTTGATGCGGTATTTGTCGTGCAGGGGTTTTAGCACCATCACCATTTGTATGGTGCTGCAATTGGGGTTGGCAATGATGCGGTCTTCTTTGGTCAGCGCATCACCATTCACCTCGGGTACTATTAGTTTTTTGCTTGGGTCCATCCGCCACGCAGAGGAGTTGTCTATGACATAGCAGCCCACCTCGGCAAACAAAGGAGCCATTTCTAGCGAAGGTCCGCCACCTGCCGAAAACAAAGCTAGTTGTGGCTTTTGGGCTATAGCATCGGCAGCCAGCATCACGGGGTATTCTTTGCCGTTGAAGCTTACGGTCTTGCCCAATGAGCGCTCAGAAGCCACAGGAAATAGTTCGGTAATGGGGAAATTTCTTTCTTCTAAAAGGCGAAGCATGGTGCTACCCACAAGGCCGGTAGCGCCTATCAAGGCTACTTTCATAATATTGTTTGTTGCGTGAAAATTTGGAAGGCAAAAGTACTAAGTTTTTGTGCCGTTTTTAAATCGTAATTTTGGCCTTAAAGCAAAGTATAAAATGGCAGAATATAGCGTAGGCGATGCCTTGAAACGGCTGATAGCCCAGTCGGGCTGGGGCGACAAGATGTATGAATACCGCATACAGTCTGAGTGGGAGAAAATTGTGGGCATCACCATAGCCCGCTACACTACTAATATACAGCTGCGCAATAAGGTATTGGTAATAAGCACGGACGTGGCACCACTAAAACAAGAATTGCTATTGGGCAAAGAAAATTTGATTCAGAAAATAAACCTTCATTTTGCCGAAACCATAGTACTAGACCTGAAAATAAGATAGGGCAAGTAGCGTTAAAAGTGAACTTCCTTTGTAAGTCATTGATAATCAATAAACAATTTTTCAAGAAAAAAAGTAAAAAAATTGTTGAAATGTAATAAAGCCTTATCTTTGCGGTCCAAAAAATAAAATTTAAACAGAATACAATGTCTCATTTTTCTAAAGAACAAAAATTAAACATCTTCAAAGAATTTGGTGGTGATGAAAAAAACACCGGTTCTA
>JADLEN010000280.1 GCA_020846105.1 Chitinophagaceae bacterium
AATCGGAGCAATTGACAATTTTGGAAGAAGAAATTCGTCAATTACTAATCCCCAAAGACCCTCAAGACGAGAAAAACGCAGTATTGGAAGTACGTGCTGGCACCGGTGGCGACGAAGCAAGCATATTTGCTGGCGACCTTATGCGAATGTACCTGCGCTATTGTGAGCGCCGTGGCTGGAAAGTAAGCCTAATAAGCGAAACCGAAGGAACTGCTGGTGGCTATAAAGAAGTGCAACTAGAGGTGCAAGGCGAAGATGTATACGGCACTTTAAAATTTGAAAGTGGCGTGCACCGTGTACAACGCGTACCTGCTACAGAAGCTAGTGGCCGCTTGCATACCTCAGCAGCAACGGTGGTGGTAATGCCAGAAGCTGAGGAAATAGATTTCGAACTAAAAGATAGTGACCTAAAAATGGAAACCGCACGTAGTGGTGGTGCTGGTGGGCAAAATGTAAATAAAGTAGAAACCAAAGTAATACTTACCCACGTACCTACAGGTACCGTAATCACTTGCCAAACAGAGCGCTCACAGCTAGGCAACCGAGAAAAGGCTACTAATATGATGCGAACAAAACTATACGAGGAGCAGGTACGCAAGCATGAAGATGAAATATCATCACGTAGAAAAAGCTTGGTAAGCACTGGCGATCGGTCTGCTAAAATCCGCACCTATAACTACCCTCAAGGGCGTGTTACAGACCATAGAATTAATATGACCGTTTATACACTAGATGCTTTTATGAACGGCGAAATACAAGAAATGGTAGCTGCACTTGCCTTTGCCGAGAATGCTGAAAAAATGCAAGCGGGCGAAACTATTATTTAGAACAAAAGATCTATTTCACAACGTCTTATTATTAACAACCTTAGTACAAACAAATTCCCATTTAAAAACAACATTTGAAAATGAATACACCCACATTCGATTTGGTAGAAATCATAAAGGTGATACAGCGCAACATCAAAATGATATTGGGCATCAGCATTTCAGTAGCGATAATAGGAGCCATAGCCTACAAGTTGAAGGCAAAATCATACAAAGCCGAGACCGAAGTATATATGACCAATCCATTGTTTGGAGACCGTTTAAATATGTTGCGCCGCTCTGTTGGCGACTCTCGCCTAGCCAATTATTTTGGTACAGAAGGGGATGTGGATAGAGGTATGACCATGATAGAATCTAAAGACGTAGAAGACTCTGTAATTACTTATTGTGGCTTGTATGGTGCATACGAATTTGACTATGGCAACCCTAAAGACCGGGCTAAAATGAGCAACCTTTTCAGAGACAAATTCAAAGCAAAACGTACCGAAAATGCTACTATTATTTGTAGCTACGAGGATACTGACCCTGTACGTGCTGCTAAAGTAGTAGATGCTATTGTAAAAATTGCTGACTTCAGATTTAGAGGATACCTTGCCAACATTAAAAACAATAATGTAAAAGAAATAAATAAAAAAGTAGCGAAGTTAGATAGGGATATTGAAATTTTTACAGACTCAATGATTGCCTTGCGTAAGAAACATCAAATTTACGACCTGCTCAACCCTTCTCGTCAAAACCTACTTGTTGGTGCTATGTCACCTATTGGCAAAATAGACGCAGCAGAAGGTATTGAAATTATCCAAAATGTAGAGTCGATAAAAGACCAACTGGTAATGAGCCGCTCAGAGCAAATAGCTACGGCCTATGAATTGGAGTCTAGCAACCTAGATGAGGTCAGTATTTTGCACTACGTATCTACCCCATTCCCTCCTAACAAACCTAGCGGATTAGGATTTATCCTCACTACAATTGCAAGTGGTCTCGCAGCTTTGTTTTTCAGTATTTTACTCTTTTGTTTTATAAGCTACCTCAAAGCAATAGCCAATACCGAGCAAAAATAAATAATGCACGCGCTACTACAGAACATCAACTTCAAAACTATCCAGACAATTGGCATTGGTCTGTTGGTGCTTTGCGTGGCTTTGTTTGCAGGCCTGGGCAACCTGCTTTTCCTTGCAATACCTTTTGGGGTGCTATTTGTAGCCTTGTTGTTTTTCAACTGGAAGACCGCTTTTTGGCTACTTTTATTTTTCGTTCCCTGCTCCATTCAAGTTTGGTTTTTAGGTGATAGCCTGTCCACCTCCTTGCCAGACGAGCCTATGATGTGGCTATTTTTACTACTTACAATGGCGCTGATTGCAAGCAAGCCTAATAGGATTCCAGAATGGTTTTGGCGCAACTCGCTTACCTTGATTGTTGTAGCACAGTATTTATGGCTTATTGTTACCGTCATTTATTCTCATGAACCATTTTTTTCGGTAAAATTTTTAGCTGCAAAAACTTGGTTTCTGGCGTCATTCCTTATTATTCCACTTTTTATTTTTACAGATAAAAAAGATTGGAAAAAAGCCTTTATCCTTATTATTGTTCCTACTACGCTTTTAACTATTGTTATCTTTTTTAAACATTGGCGTTTAGGGTTTTCTTTTGCCAAAGTACAAGTTGCCATTCGTCACTTGTTTTACAATCATGTAGATTATTCTACCTTTTTGTCTATGACATTGCCAATGCTATTTATTGCATTTTATCTCTGTAAAAAACAGATGTGGCTGCTTCGTAGCTTTATAGGAGCATTGATAATATTCTACCTTTTAGCACTCAACCTAGCCTATGCCCGCGCAGCAGTATTGGCTGTATTATTTTCATTTACTATTTTGGCGGCTATCAAATGGAAGGCTGTGAATATAATAATGCCTGTATTTTATGCATTTGTATTGTTTATCGGCTTTTATGCTGCCAATGAAAACACTTATATAAATTACCGACCCGATTTTCATAAAACTTACATGCACAAGACCTTTAAAGAGCATATTGTAGCCACACTCAAAGGCAATGACATGAGCTCTATGGAGCGCATATATAGATGGATAGCAGCCATAAGAATGAGCCAAGACGAACCATTAAAAGGTTATGGCCCTAA
>JADLEN010000281.1 GCA_020846105.1 Chitinophagaceae bacterium
CAAAATTCATTTCATGTGCATCAATATCTGCCTGCTGTTTTAGCCACCCTACCACCTCTACACCAGCTATTACAGTAGCTTTGGTTCTTTTTGCAATAGCTATTACATCGGCAATATGATCGCCATGTCCGTGCGATACCAAAATATAATCTGCGCATATTTTATCAATATCAATATGCGCAGCCTGTGGGTTGGGACTAATGAATGGATCGAACAAAAGTGTTTTGCCCGAAACCGTGACCGTAAAAGATGCGTGACCGTAAAAGGTAAATTTCATAATAATATTATTTTTTTTGTTTTCCGTAAAATGATTTTAATAATTGGCTATAGCGCAATGCACAAGCACGGTAATGTGTGTCTGTACGGGTATTGCTATATCGATAAAAAACATTGAATTTTTTGGATTTAATGTTGCGAAAAGTTGCAGGGCCAGGTGTGCGTGGCAATGGGAATGGTAAAACATCGCCTTTGTAGTCTAATGCTATCAGCATCTTTTTGGAAACATGCATATCAAAGGGGGTAGACTCGTCTGGTATCAGCACACCATAATAAAGCAACAGAACTGTTGTGTCGCCGTCTTGCACCACAGGATTATCAATGCTTTTCCCGTTTTTGTCCATTATATACTGCTGTATTTCACCATTCTGTATGGCAACAATATTGGAGTCGTAAAAATAATAAACCGGACAATATTTGAAATTATCTTCAAAGTCCAAGATCATTTTTTGAGTCGCTTTTTGTAAAGCCATTTCTAGCTCAGGCTTTGTTAGCTTATCTTGGGTACGCTCCAATCTTTTATAACCTGTAAATATTTCTATCAAAACCGCCTTTGGGGCAGGCTCGGAGGGCAATGCTTTGGTTCGTTTCACCATTTGTGCATCAGATATTTGGGCACTAAAAATCATTAACAAAAGAAACAAAAATGTAAATAAATTTTTCATTTGCTATATTTTTTATGAGGCTTATTATTTGATAATTCTGTGGTTAAAAACTAAGGAGAACATAGGTCAAACTTGCCATTATTTTACTGTCGTTATCTTCATAGTATTGGTGGGCAAATGCTCTGCAACAGGCGTACTACATGTATTGACCACTACATCTCCAGGTTTTATAAGCCCTCTTGCTTTTAAAAAGTTTATTTGATCGGCAATTATTTTATCTATACTTTCTTCCATTTCATAGTAAAATGCTTGCACGCCCCAACTAAGGCTCAATTGGTTGATGAGTGATTTTATTTTCGTAAATACAAATAGCGGAGAGCGAGGCCTGTAGCTACTAAGCATAAAGCCAGTATAGCCAGACTGGGTCATACCTATCAACGCATTTGCGCGTACATCTCGTGCCATCTCGCAGGCATTGTAGCACAGTGCGTCACTTATAAATGAGGGCGAATGTGGTTGTGGTGTAAGGTTGCGATTGTACACTATTTCTTCTTTTTCCACCTCACGAATAATATTGACCATGGTTTTAATTACCAATTCAGGATATTGCCCCATTGCTGTTTCGCCACTCAGCATTACAGCGTCGGCACCTTCTAGTACAGCATTTGCCACATCCGTTATTTCGCTACGATTTGGTCTAGTACGGTCTATCATACTCTCCATCATTTGCGTAGCTATAATTACTGGCTTGGCACGGTGGATACATTTACGAATAATATTTTTCTGAATCATTGGAATCTGCTCTAGCGGCAGCTCTACACCCAAATCGCCACGTGCCACCATCACAGCATCGGCTGCTAGTATTATCTCTCTTAGATTTTCTAAAGCTTCGGGTTTTTCAATTTTTGCTATAATTTTTGCTTCACTATTCTTCGATTGAAGAATTGCGCGTAGCGCTGTAATATCATCTGCCGTTCTTACAAAAGACAAGGCAACCCAATCAATATCTTTTTGAACAATAAAGTCAATATCCCTCAAATCTTTTTCAGTAAGTGAAGGCAATGATATTTTTGTATTTGGCAAATTAATACCTTTTTTAGAGGTCAGGTCTCCGGGGGTTACAACTACTACTTTTACTCGTGTGTCGTCTCCTATCTCCAATACTTTTACTTCTATTTTTCCATCATCTATCATTATCACCTCGCCCACTTTTACATCGTTGTGAAAGTTGGGATACGAAAGATAAACACCGTCCAAGTTGCCTTGTCGTTTTTCGTTTGTAAAATAAAAAACATCACCTTCTCGCAGCCGCAACACATCGTGCTGAATCTCTCCTACACGCAGCTTTGGCCCTTGCAAATCTGCAAGAATGGCTATGTTAAAAGGGAATTCTTCGTTAATATGCGTGATGTGCTTTATGACCTCAGCATGTTCGTCGTGGGTGCCATGACTAAAGTTGAGCCTAAATACATTGACACCTTCTTGTACTAAGGCTAATAGTTTTTCGAATGAGTTGCAGGCAGGACCTACTGTAGCAACAATTTTTGTTTTATTGAGCATTTAATAATTTTATTTTTTTAGTTTCTAAATTACTTTTAAACAGTAGCCAAAATACTATTGGGCATTATACTTATCGGGAAATTGCAAGAATTGGCAATGAAACATTTGTGATGCGCATCGGAATGCAGTTCGTTGGCCTTTGTCAGCATCCACTCCTCGGCCACACCTACTATTGGGTGCAAGGTTACAGAGGAAAAACGACCAGGCATTTCAGGTGTCACATCTAGCACGCCTTCGGCCTCATCTGTATAGGAATGTACCACAATATTATTTTCGGCACAAAGGTGCAAATA
>JADLEN010000282.1 GCA_020846105.1 Chitinophagaceae bacterium
CAACGAAAAATAAATCAGAAAAAGATAGAGCTAGAAAATAATGCACTACAAACAGAATTGCTGAACGAGCAAAATAATATGCAGATAGAAAATGCATTGGGGCAAAGAAGCGTGGCAACAAAATCTGTGAGTACCGCTACCGAGCAAATAGAATTGGCAAAAACAATTTACACACAAACCATTCTGCAACAAAAACAAGGAACAGCAAGCCTATCCGACGTATTGCTAGCCGACAATGCACTACGCGAAGCGCAACAAAACTACTTATCAGCGGTGATTGATTTTCTGAAAGCAGACTTAGAAATTAAAAAACTGACAGGAAATTTTATTTCAAATAAATAATAGGCATTCAGCTTTATAAATTATAAACAAATGAACAAGCAACGAATAATATATATCATCATTGCAGTAGCTATAATCGCAGCAATTGTTTTGAAACTAAAAAACAATAAAAGCGTTACAGAGGCAAAGGTTTATCGGTACGATAAAACCCAAACAATTAATGTGCAAGCAGACACGATAAAACTTGAATTTGTAAATGCCAACAATGCCTATACTGGCACCTTTGAGCCAAATAAAGAAAGTAAAATTAGTGCAGAAGTGCAAGGAAAAATTAATGCTGTGTTAGTAGATATTGGAAGCAATGTGCGCAAAGGGCAGAGCCTAATTCAGCTTGATAACTCATTGCTAAAACTACAATTGCAAACCTTAAATGTACAGGTAGAAGGTTTAGAAGCCGATGTCAATCGATACACCATTTTGGCGAATGCCGATGCCATACAGGGCGTGCAATTAGAGAAGGCAATTTTGGGATTAAAAGCTGCTAAAGTACAAAGAGCTACTCTGCAAGAGCAAATCAGCAAAACCACTGTCAGAGCACCTTTTAATGGTGTGGTAACAGCCAAGCTTACGGAAGAAGGCGCGTTTGCAGCACCGGGTGTGCCCTTGTTACAAATCACGGATATTAGGACCCTAAAATTCACTATTAGTGTTCCCGAAAACGACTTAAATCAATTCTCATTAAACCAAAATTTTACGATTTATTCAGATGCCTATCCTGATATTTCATTGAATGGAAAAACTACAATGGTTGGCAGCAAAGCCAATATGGGCAATAGTTTTCAGGTTCAATTTTCGTTGAACAACACCGCCGATTTGAAAATAAAATCAGGAATGTTTGGCAAGGTTAATTTGAATATTGGAACTGAAGAAAAAGGAATTATCATCCCTGCTGCTGCCATTATTAGCAAAGCTAACCAAGCGCAAGTGTATGTTGTAAAAAACGGCAAAGCTATTTTACAAAACGTCACAATTGCCAAAAAAATACAGAACAATGCTGTGGTATCTAACGGGCTAAATGAAGGTGATGTAATTGTAACGAATGGCTTCATCAATCTTTTTGATGGTGCTAATATTTCAATTAAGAATTAAAAATTGATCAAAATGAATCTTACAGAAATTTCCATAAAAAGACCTTCGCTCATCATCGTTCTATTTAGTGTTTTTACATTGTTGGGTGTTATCGGTTTTAAGAGTTTGAGCTACGAATTGATGCCCGATTTTAATCAGCCTGTGGTGGTGATAAAAACCGTGTATCCAGGTGCAGAACCAAACGAAGTAGAGACCTCCGTATCTCGAAAAATTGAAGATGCACTCTCCAATTTAGAAGGTGTAGATTATTTGGTTACCAAGTCTTTGCCCAATGCTTCGGTCATTATTGCCAACCTCAAATATGGTACCGACCTAGACAAAACAATGCAAGATGCACAGCGCTATATCGATAATATTCGGAAAGATTTGCCGCAAGACATTTTGAGCCCTGTGATGAGTAAAGTATCGCCAAACGACTTGCCCATTATGTCTATCAGCGCATCGAGCGATATGCCCGAAACAGAATTTTTTCAAAAAATGAAAGACGATTATTTGCCACAAATACAGCAGATAAAAGGGGTAGCAGAAATCACCATTTTGGGTGGCGAGGAAAGAGAAATTCAAGTAAAGGTCGATCCAGACAAACTGAAGCTTTATAAGATTTCATTGTATCAAGTGGTAGAAGCTATCAACCGATCGGGGCTCGACCTGCCAGCAGGAAAAGTGCAAAACGAAAAAGAAAGTAATTCCGTTCGATTGACAGGGAAATTTACTGCTTTAGCAGACATCGAAAATGTGCAAGTGGCAATGCCTATGCAGGGCAGCCCTGTGTATGTAAAGGATGTGGCTAAGGTGATTGATGGCATCAAAGAAACTACTTCTATCAGTCGCTATAATGGTAAAAACGGTATCGGACTTTTGCTCAAAAAGCAAGGCGATGCCAATGCAGTTGATGTATCAAAATTGGTGCGCGAAAAATTCAAAACTATTGAACAACAAAATACAAATACTGCTGTGCAATTCATCATTGCCGACGACAGTACCGACAATACTATTGCCGCAGTAGATTCGGTGGTTGTCGATTTAATTTTAGCCGTTATTTTGGTTTCCCTGGTGATGCTTTTATTCTTGCGCAGCTTCCGAAATTCTTTGATTGTTATCGTAGCTATCCCCACTTCTTTGGTTACTGCCTTTGCCGTAATGTGGCTCTTGGGCTACACGCTCAATCTTATGACATTGCTCGCAATGTCTTTAATCATAGGCATCTTGGTAGATGATGCGGTGGTGGTTTTAGAAAATATTCAAAAACATCTCGACCGTGGCAAAGAAAAACATACCGCCGCAATGGATGGTCGGTTAGAAATAGGTTTTGCTGCTTTGTCCATCACATTGGTAGATGTGGTGGTGTTTTTGCCCATCCTTTTTTTACAAGTTTTTGTGGCAGATATGCTCAAACAGTTTTCGGTGGTCGTCATCACTTCTACCCTCACAAGTTTGTTGGTTGGCTTCACGCTTACGCCGTGGCTTGCTTCGCGCATTGGCAAAAAAGAAGACCTGCAACCCACCAATATCTTTAATCGCTTTTTGCTTTGGTTTGAAATTCAGCTAGAAAAATTCACCAATTGGTATGGCGGCTTACTCACTTGGGTACTCAGCCACAAACTCATTTTTACGGGTATTGTTTTGCTGCTTTTTGTAATGACATTGGGCATTATGAAACAAGGTATTATTGGCAAAGAGCTTATCTCTACTGGCGATCAAGGCAAGTTCAAAATGGCTTTGGAGTTCGACAAAACAACCTCTATCCAGCAAAACAATTTGATTGCCCAAAAGATAGAAACCTACATCATCCAGCAACCCGAAGTAGCCACCATATTTAGCAATATCGGTGGGCCTAGCACAGGTATTGGTAGCCTAGGTGTGGGCGCTGCCAACAAAACCGAATTTACCATTCAAATAAAAATAAAAAATGAAGAATTAAAATCGGCAAACTTAACGAAGCAACCTACCGAGGAGTTTATGAAAAAGTTGCGCACCGATTTGCAATCCCAATTCCCCTCCATCAACTATTCTATGGCGACTCTCGGGCTCATCCCGCGCTCTGCCCCTATCGAAATAACGCTGAGCGGTAGCGACATCCACCAAGTGATGCAAAGCGGCAACAATTTGAAATCTATTGTCGAGAAAATACCAGGCTCAGACAACGTGCGCCTGTCTGTAGAAGCGGGCAGCCCCG
>JADLEN010000283.1 GCA_020846105.1 Chitinophagaceae bacterium
AGGAGTAAACTATGAGCGGCACGCAAGACTCGAAGGTGAATCTGGCTATACAATCAGTAAACTTTTAAAAATAGCTTTTGATGGTATTTTCTCTTTTTCGAAAAGACCTATTCGTTTCATTACTTACCTTGGTTTGGCGGGATTTTTAATTGCAACCTGTTATAGTGTATATATAATTACATTAAAATTATTAGGAGAATTGCCTGAAAAAGGATTTGCGACAATAATCTTACTTATTTCCTTTTTTGGCTCCCTTACCTTGATTTGCTTAGGCATAATAGGTGAATATATAGTGCGTATTTATGATGAAACTCAAAATAGGCCTCATAGTGTTATAGGCGAAACCATAAATATTCTTGGCGATGATTAATGTATTGATTTTAGGATATACAGGGTTTATTGGCAAGCATTTATTGGGTTTTCTAACCCAAAAACAAAATCTAAAAATTACCGTATTTAGCAGAAAAATAGATAATTCTATTTCTGCCGAAATCACACAAATTATTGGTGATTATGCTCAAAAAGAAGATTTAAAATCGGCACTCGAAAACCAAGATATTGTTTACCATTTAATTTCTGCAACTATACCTGCTACAAGTTGGGAGCAGCCGATGAATGAAATTGACCAAAATTTAATTCCTTTTCTACAGTTTTTACAGCTATCTAGTGAGTCGAACGTAAAGAAAATATGTTTTGCTTCTAGTGGAGGCACTGTATATGGCCTTCAACAAAATGAACTTTCAGAAAGCGACCCTACCTTTCCTTATGCTCCTTACGGAATAATCAAAAATGCAATGGAGCATTTTTTGTATTATTACAAGCAGAAATCAAATTTGAATTTTACTATTTTCCGTATCTCCAATGTTTATGGAGAAGGGCAAATTGTAAGCAAAGGTTTGGGATTTATTAATACCGCTTTGCAAAATATTGCGCTAGAAAAACCTATAATTATATTTGGCGATGGCGAAAATGTTCGCGATTACATCTATGTTAAAGATTTAGTAGAATTGATGTATGTGGGCATTTCAGACGGATTGAACCATTCGGATATTTACAATCTAGGTTCTAAACAGGTTTATTCTTTAAATGAACTAATAATATTGTTTAAAAATTTGGTTAAGGAAAATATTGAAGTAAATTATCTGCCTACTCGGCCAAGTGATATTAAGAACATCGTGTTGGATAATAGCAAAATAAAAAATCAACAAAAAACTGATTTTCAATTTACGCCTATCGAAACGGGCATCCTTAACGCATTCAAGTACATTAAAGCAAACTTGTAGTATTTAACCCGAATGCTGCATTTTCTTCTTTGCTGCGATATAGTACTAACTTTCTTTCAATTGTTTAAATCTTATTTGATAATCTTGTAATATATATAGGGTAGGGTAGTTACCAACAGTACCTCATAGTGCCACTTGTTGCTTTCCCTCCTTTGATTGTAAAAGCAAAAATTAATATTGAAGAGCGCAAATTCATAAATCAAATTAAATAGAAAATAACAATGAAAGTTATTTACAACGTAACCATAAAAGTTAGTCTTGAAATAGCTGCCGACTGGCGCTATTGGATGTTGAGAACCCACCTGCCAATGTTGATGCAAACGGGTTGTTTTGAAGATGCAAAACTATTCCGATTATTGGAACAAGATGATAGTGATGGACCTACATTTTGTGCTCAATATTTAGCCAAATCAAAAGCAGATTATGAAAATTATCTCGAAAATCACGCTGCTGATATGCGTGCCGAAACTTTAAAGCTTTGGGGCGATAAAGTGGTAGCATTCCGAAGTGTGATGCAGCAGCAAGAAGCTTAATAAATTGTTTGTCAATATTTTGAAATAAAGAAAGGTAGTGATTTCATGTAAATAGGCATTCGTTTTTGGAAGCAAAATAAATCCAAATGCCGCACTAGTAAAGGATTTTAGAAAATATTTTTTGTCATGAAATTTTGAAATGAAAATATAGTCTGTATATTTGCCTTACACACAAAAATATTTCTTACAAACTAAACAAAAAAAATTATGAACAAAGCTGACTTAATTGACAAACTTTCTAAAGACGCTGGTATCACCAAGGTTCAAGCAAATGCTGCTCTTGATTCTTTTACCGAATCTGTAATCGTTAACCTGAAAAAAGGTGATCGTGTTACTTTGGTAGGTTTTGGTACTTTCTCTGTATCTGAGCGTGCTGCACGTAATGGCCGCAATCCTCAGACAGGTGCTGTTATCAAAATCAAAGCACGCAAAGTGCCTAAGTTCAAAGCTGGTAAAGAGTTTTCGACAAGAATAGCAAGCGGTAAAAAATAAGTTTTCGATTACAATCAAAAAAAAAGCAAGCCGCTGTACTTTAGCTGCTTGCTTTTTTGTTTCTTTGCACAATATATTTAGTAATAAAATAAAAATCAACACAATGGGAAGAGGTGACAAACGTACCGTAAAAGGTAAGCGCACAAAAGGAAGTTTCGGTGTATGCCGTCCAGCACGCGCATGGCAAACTGCAAAAGCAAAAACTAGAAAACCAGAATAGTATTCCAAGTTTTTTCACAAAAAAAATCTCCGTCAATTGTTTTGATGGAGATTTTTCTGTTTTGGAAATGCGCTAGCACAATAATTTAATGCATTCCGATTCAAGTTCTGTTTTGTCGATAGGCAATACGCCCACTTTTTCGCATACAAGCCCGCCTGCAATATTAGCAATAGTAGCCATTGCCTCAAGGTCATTGGATAAAGTGTACACAAGCGCTGCGGTGGCTATCACTGTATCGCCTGCACCAGATACATCGGCAATGTTGCGCAGGTGAGAGGGGGCCTGATAGGTAGTAAGATTGTCTGTTGCAAAAACACCTTTTTCGGATAGGGTAATGAAGGTTATTTGATGATTTAAGGACTGTTGCAATAAATGGTGCGCTTCCTGAAGTTCCGCCACAGATACGCTGCTCATAGAAAGCCCCAAGCCTTCTCGCACTTCTTTGAGGTTGGGCTTGAAAATTGTTACCCCTTTATAAGCAAGAAAATTTTGCTTCTTTGGGTCCACCATCGTTATAATACCCAACTCTTGGCAGTGTGCGGTAATGCGGTTAATTACATTTTCTTTTAAAACACCTTTGTTGTAATCTTCAAAAATGAGTACTTGTGGTTTTTCTCGTTGTAGCATCCGCAACACTTTGTCTATAAATGGGTGCTCTTCTGTTGTAGATAGCTCATTTAGCTGCTCATCATCTATGCGCATCATTTGCTGATTGCGGCTAAGTACACGTGTCTTGGTTGTTGTCATGCGCTCATTGCTTTGCATCAACAATTGGGCGTCTATATCGGCCTTTTTGCAGAGGTCTATTAGTAAAGTACCATCAACATCATTGCCAAATACCGAAGCTAGACTCACCTTTGCCCCCAAGCTTTTGCAATTGAGTGCTACGTTTGCGGCACCACCCAGTCTGCTTTCTTTATTTTTGATAGTGACTACTGGCACCGGAGCTTCGGGAGAAATACGCTCTACATCGCCCCACCAATAATTATCAAGCATTACATCGCCCAGCACCACCACGTGCAGGTCGTTCATTTTTGAAAATAACTCGTTGATTGTTTCTTTATTCATTAATTGTTTTCCGCTGAATAAAATAATAAATAGGAATACCCAACAATACGATTATGAGCCCTGGCCAGGTAAATTGTGGCTTGAACCAAATAAGTAAGGCACAAAAACTGATACCCAAAATAATATACAAAGCAGGTAGTAGAGGATAGCCAAATGCTTTATATGGCCTTGGTGTGTTGGGTTGTTTTTTCCGAAGGATAAATATACCAGCAATAGTGAGGATGTAAAATAAAACGACCACAAAGGAAATCATATCTA
>JADLEN010000284.1 GCA_020846105.1 Chitinophagaceae bacterium
ATGAACTAGCAAAAACATACCAACTAAATAGTGTTGAATACCAATGAGCGTCAATACTCATTATCCATATCCAAGGGGTAGTACTCATCATCGTAAGCGCAAATACTACTAAAAACAAGGCTGACCAAATCATAAATTTGAAATAACCTTTGGTACTGTTTGTAGGCGCTGATTCTTGAGCGATAGATAAGGCACGAAATTTACTACCAAAAAAACTCCACAATGCTACAGTAACGACAGTAAAACCAATAACCATTCCCTTATTCAAAAATGCACTTTTACCTTCTAATATCTTATCACCTGTTGGGTTAACCCAATGGTAAATAGGATTATGACCATGGTGATCCTTAAACACCACGATTGTTAGAATAACCACAATTGCTGCAATACTTCCAAATAACCACGTATTTGCGCCTATAGCCTCTGGTACTCTCCTATAAGCAACAATCCAACTTCCGTGCGCTAATGAAGCTGCGGCTTGTACAAAAACGCAAATAATAGAAATAAATGCGAAATATACAGAATTATGGAGCAAGCCAGCCCAAAAGCGTGTATGGTCTGCATCAGTAGAGCTGCTTCCCATAAGTGTAAAAAAGGCAATTATTAATGCCAAAACACCAAGCCCTATCAATACCAAACTGGTATTGCGTAATTTGGCAGGCACTTCAAAACGATCGTTCATTTTTATTTATTTATTTTTTTAATCAAAGTAATCGAAGCTTCAAAAATATTAATTTACGGTTGCCGCAGAATCTACAATTGCGCTACCTGGTGTAGAAGTAGTCGTTCCATAAATATATGGGCTTCCTCCGTTTTCTGATTGTATTTTTTTAATAAAAGCAATTACTTGCCAACGCTGCTTAGTTTGTAATTGACTAGAATAAGAACCCATCAAGCCTTTACCAAATTTAATTGCAGCATACATAGTGCCAACATTCATTGAAAGATATTTACCATCTTTAAGATTTGCAGGCATAGCAGGAAATTTGCCACTTGAATACAATGGACCATTTCCATCCAAATTAGTTCCGTGGCAAATGCCACAATATATCATATAAAGTCTGCCACCTTCAGTGAGCTCTGCATCATTAAATCGATAACTAGTAGAAAGTGCTTTGTAAGCATTTGTGTCACCTTCCACAAGATGATCAGGCAGATCAATGTTATTAGCAATGGTACCTTTTATAGGCACACGACTGGTTTGCGTATCCGAAAAATTAGGATTTTGGGTATAGGCGTCATACGCACGAGAATAGGTCATATCTGGTGTATATATCTTACCAGGATTACGACGCATATTGCCACTGTTGCAAGACATCAAACCCACACTTACCAAAAGGCTTGCTACTACTATGCTTTGGGTCTTATTCATAATATTGTTAAATAAAATCAATTTATTAGTTTTTTTTGAAAAAAAATTTCAAACTTATTTTGCTAATTCGTAATGTTCGTCTTCAGCCCAATTGCCATACCACCAGCCTTCTTCTGCAATTTGAACATTAGTTTCAACAGCGCCAGTGGAATTTAAAAATGCAATTGCCTCATCTTGTGAGCTGTGTTCATTTAGCTCAAGAACAACTACAAAATAGTCATCTGTTTGGCGGGGATGAAAAACATGCTTTTTCACACCCGGCATTATTTGGTTCAGATAACAATAGGTCAAAACCATCCCAACAGCAGCAAACAATACAGTAAGCTCAAAGGTAATAGGACTAAATGCTGGTAAAGCCCAATTAGGTTTTCCTCCGAAATTGATAGGCCAATCTGAGGTAAAGATCCAAGACATAAAACCTACAGCTGTGCTAGTACCTACCAATCCAAAAATGAAACCTGCCACATGTAAATCAGTTTCTTTTAATCCCATAGCCACGTCTAAACCATGCACTGGGAAAGGTGTGTAAACATCATGTAATTTATAACCACTGTGGCGCACTTTTTCTACCGCAGGAAATAAAGTATCCTCTGTATCGTAGCATGCAACTGCAAATTTTTTAACTGCCATTTTTTAATAATATTGAAAAGTCGAAATAATGACTTGATAATAATTTAATTTGAAATAATTAGTGATGACTATTTTCTTGTACAAATACATCTAAGCTCTTTTCATCCTCTTTAGCCATTTCTTTCTTAAAGCCATCTCCAGATGTTTTTAATACAAACTTAATTTCAGCTACTGCCACTACTGGAAAATACTTTGCAAATAAGAAAAAACAAGTAAAGAACAAGCCGAATGTACCAATGTAAAAACCGACTTCTGGCCAAGTAGGGCTATAATAAGTCCAACTTCCTGGAAGGTAATCACGATACAACGAAGTTACAATAATTACAAAACGCTCAAACCACATTCCGATATTTACAACAATAGACATTATAAATGTAAAAGGGATATTACGACGTAATTTCTTGAACCAGAATAACTGAGGTGAAACAACATTACATGTCATCATTGCCCAATAACTCCACCAATATGGGCCAATAATACGCCAATTAAACGCATCTTGCTCATAAACTACTTGGCTATACCAAGCCATAAATAATTCTGTAAGATAGGCTACACCAACTATAGAACCAGTCAAAACAATTACTTTATTCATCGCCTCGATATGCCCAAGCGTAATGTACTCTTGTAGATTCCAAATTTTTCGTACCAGTATCAAAAGGGTTTGCACCATAGCAAAACCAGAAAAGATGGCACCTGCAACAAAATAAGGAGGAAAAATAGTAGTATGCCAACCAGGAATAACAGATGTAGCAAAGTCAAAAGATACAATAGTATGTACAGAAAGTACAAGTGGTGTGGAAAGTCCTGCTAATACAAGAGAAAGTGATTCAAAACGCTGCCAACTTTTCGCGGTTCCCGTCCATCCGAAAGAGGCTAAACCATAAGCACGTTTACGAAATTTAGTCTTTGCGCGGTCGCGGATAGTTGCAAAATCAGGAATAAGCCCTGAGTACCAAAACAATAGAGAAACTGTAAAATAAGTTGATATCGCAAATACGTCCCAAAGAAGAGCCGAGTTAAAGTTGGGCCAAAGCGAACCACGAGTATTAGGATAAGGCAACACATACATTGCATCCCAAACACGACCCATATGGAATATTGGGAACTGGCCAGCACACATTACCGCAAAAATGGTCATTGCCTCAGCAGCACGATTCACACCAGTGCGCCATCCTTGACGAAATATTAAAAGAATTGCCGAAATTAGTGTACCGGCATGACCAATACCTACCCACCATACAAAATTGGTAATATCCCAACCCCATCCTACAGTACGGTTGATACCCCATACACCGATACCAAAATACACTTCCCAAAAAACAGAGAAGGCACCATAACCAAGAAGAATAAGTGAGATGAAAAATCCGACATACCACATTTTGCCCGGTTTCTGCTCGATAGGGCTAATAATATCCTCGGTTACTTGGCGATAGGTTTTGTTTCCATCTACCAACGGCTCGCGAACTATGGATTCGTACTTTAAGTGCATAATTGCTTTGTTATTTTAAAATATCGATTTTACAGTTTAAGTAAAATTCGTTAATCAATAAGTGTACTAATAGTTATTTCTAAGAATTATCCGATCAATTTGCTTCTGTTAATCATCAAATCTTCTTCACTGCCTGCAGTAATCTTATCCGTATTTCTAATTTTAGATAGATAATTAATGTTCGGCAATACGTGTAATTGCTCTAATACATAGAACATTCGTTCTTTGTTTTCGCTATGTCTTATTTTGTAAATTTCACTTTCAGGGTCATTAGCATTACCAAACTTGATACTATTAGATGCACAAGCTTGTTGACACGCGGTTTTTACTTTTCCATCTTTTAATGGCTCGCCAGAAATTTTTGCATCAAGTTTTCCTTCTTGCAAACGTTGTACGCAGAATGAGCATTTCTCCATTACACCACGACTACGCACTGTAACATCTGGATTCAATACCATTCTTGTCAAATCGTCATTCATATCATCACGACGGTCATCCTCATATAGGTTATCATCAAAACAATCTGCACCATTCCAATCCATCCAGTTGAAGTGACGCACTTTGTAAGGACAGTTATTGGCACAATATTTAGTACCTATACAACGGTTGTAAGTCATTTGATTCAAACCTTCACTACTATGACTAGTTGCATTTACAGGACAAACATTCTCACAAGGTGCATTGTCGCAATGCTGGCACATCATAGGTTGGAAAACCGTTTGTACACTATCAGGGTCATTGGGGTTGCCACTAAAATAACGGTCAATAC
>JADLEN010000285.1 GCA_020846105.1 Chitinophagaceae bacterium
AAAGCTAAAGCAGAAGAGCGTTTATCGTTATTAGAAAAAGGAGACAAAACAAGCCCCTGGTATAGATTTTGCTTGGCCAACATGCACTTACATTGGGCCTTGGTGCACTTGCGTTTTGGCGACCAATTTAAAGCGGCAATCAAGTTTCGAAAATCATTTTTATTGCTCAAAGAAAATCAAGAATTATTTCCCGACTTTCCCGAAAACCAAGTGTTGCTTGGCTTAGAAAATGCAATAGCAGGCACCATACCCGATAGTTATAAATGGCTTGCTGCCGTTATGGGTATCAAGGGCAATGTGCACAATGGTGTGGCACAGCTATCGGGCTACCTCAATGCATACCCACAAGGCAACGGCAAGATGCAAGAAGAGGCAATGATTTATTACACCTATCTCAAGTTTTACCTTCAGAATAATCAAGAAGCTGCTTGGCAATATATCAATGGTGCACATTTTGATGAAGACAATAATTTGATGCGCAGTTTTATCAAAGCCAACCTTGCACTCAATTACCGCAAGGCAGAACAAGCGCTTGCCATACTAACAAAAGCCAGTACAATAGTCCAGTACCAACAATACCCGATATTGCAGTACGAGCTAGCAGAAGCTATGCTTGCCAAACAAAACGAACAATGCATTGCACAATACCAACAATTTATTATCCATTATAAAGGGCAACATTTTGTAAAAGATGCATGGCTAAAAATGGCCTGGATAGCCCACCTGCAAGGCAATACAACAACAGCCAATCATTACCTCGTGCAATTAATAGGCAGTGGAAAGGCCGCTACCGATGCCGACAAACAAGCACAGCGTTTTGCCGAAAAACCAAATTGGCCCTTAAAAAAATTACTTGCCGTGCGCATACTTATAGACGCGGGATATTATAGCAAGGCACTCGCTATTATTCAAAATATTGACAAAGAAAGCATGCAAAGCAAAGCCAACATTTTGGAATACAATTTTCGATACGGACGTATTTTCGAAGAACTCGGCTACTCCGATAAAGCCTTGCAATTTTATACAGCAACAGTAAATGTTGGGCGAAATGAGAAATGGTATTTTGCTGCAAGAGCCGCATTGCACAAGGGTTTTATCTATGAGCGCAAAGAGCGCATTGCCGACGCGATAGCAGCATATCGAGAGTGCTTATCTATGCGCAACCACGATGCGCAAGCCTCTATCGACCAGCTTGCAAAAGCTGCCATTAATAGACTTTCAAAATAATATTTGAGTAAAAATCACTAATTTGTGGTTACAAAAATATTTTTATAATGCTACGCAATTCCTTTCTCATAGCGCTGATTCTTCTAAATGTTTCGGCATGGGCACAGCCTACCATCCAATGGAGTTTCAACACCAAAGATGCTGCTTTTGGGCAATCGGCATCGGCAGATATTGATGGTGATGGAAAATTAGAGATTGTATTTGGCTGCTATCGCAACGATAGCATGATATATGCCCTCAATGCCGAAGATGGCAAACTACTTTGGAAATTTAATGCGCGAGGTAGCGGTGAAGGCTGTAACGATGTAGCACCCATTATTTATGATGTAGATGGCGACGGACAATTAGAGGTAATAGTACCCGCATCTTGCAATCCCAAAACCTTTTGTTTGGATGGCAAAACAGGTGCTGTAAAATGGGCCTGCAATACCCGCGGCAGCGACTCTCCGCCTACTATTGCCGATATTGATGGCGACGGAAAACCCGAAATAATCCATGGCGAATTTGGTGGCTATGTAATATGTATCAATGCAGAAAATGGCACCGTAGCATGGGAAATAGCCGTAGATACAAAATCGTGGATACAAACAGCACCCACCATTGTAGATGTAAATAACGATGGTGATTTGGATTTTATTGTTGCCACTTGGAATGCCAATAACAAGGCCGACAACAAAATATATGCCTACCGCGCCAAAGACCAAAAGCTACTGTGGACCTATGCTGTAAACGATGTGATGTACCATGGCACTGCCGTGGGCGACCTTGATAAAGACGGCAAGCCCGAGCTAGTAATTGGCTGTTACAACGACACGCTTTATTGCATCAATGCTGAAAACGGAACCACAAATTGGAAGTATAGTTTTGGCAATTATTTTTATGTTGGTGGGCCAGCCCTTATCGCTGATCTAAACAATGATGGCAAATGCGAAGTAGTATTTAGTGCATGGTATGCAGTGGCAGCGCTTACTTGGGATGGCAAATTGTTTTGGCGATACGACATACCCAATTACAAACAGTCTTTTAGAGGTGCTGCTATTGCCGACGTAAACAACAATGAATTTCTGGATGTAATTTTTGGCACCGATGGAGGCTCTGTAATTGGGCTCAATGGCCAAGATGGTTCTCTTATTTTCAACAAAAATTTACGCACCGATTATGGCGACTCTTTATTCGCTATTGACCATGCACCATTAATTGCCGATTTTGATAAAGATGGCACAATGGATGTATTTGTAGTGGGCGGCCACGCCGAGTATCCCGATTTTTACAAAGATTTCGGACGCGCTTATATGCTCAGTATTGGCAAAGGCAATGGCCCCAATTGGCTTATGTTTCAAAACGACATTTGGCGCAGAAGTAATATCTGCGAAAACAAAGCTAGTGCCATAGAAGAAACGGTTGCTAATGGCCTGGTAAACATCTACCCTAATCCATCAAGCAACGATATTAATATCTCTTTATCACTAGTGCAAGCCACCTCAGTTTCTATTCAAATATTAAACCTTCAGGGGCAATTGGTAGCGGCAAAACAGTTGAATCAACTAAGCGCTGGAACGCACAGTTTCAATTTATCGCCTAGCTTAGCTTCGGGTATTTTCATTTGCCAGATAAATATTGGAGCGCAAGTTGTGAGACAGAAAATTGTGCGCTTATAACATTCAGTAAAAAGCACTATCCCGCCCAATTTTCTCTGTCCAAGCTTCGGTATTGTATAGCTTCTGCAAGATGCTCTGGGCGTATGTCTTCGCTCCCTTCGATGTCGGCAATTGTACGCGATACTTTTAATATTCTATCGTAAGCACGTGCAGAAAGGTTGAGCCTTTCCATAGCTGTTTTTAAAAGTGTAGCACCCACTGCGCTTATTACACAAACTTCTTTGAGCAGCCTGCTACCCATTTGGGCATTACAATATATTCCAGGATTTTCTTTAAAGCGCATGGCTTGTACATCTCTTGCACGAATTACTCTTTCACGCACTTTTTCACTTGGCTCACCTTCATTTCCTTGACCCGAAAGTTCGCCAAAAGAAACGGGTGTCACCTCTACATGCAAATCTATCCGATCTAGCAATGGCCCTGATATTTTATTGAGGTATCGCTGCACCATTATTGGCGCGCATGTACATTCTCTTTCAGGGTGATTGTAGTAGCCACAAGGGCAAGGATTCATAGAAGCCAACAGCATAAAACTTGCCGGAAACTCTACACTCATTTTGGCTCGTGAGATATTTACTTTACGCTCTTCCATTGGTTGGCGCATTACCTCTAGCACTGTTCTTTTAAACTCGGGCAACTCGTCCAAAAACAACACACCATTAGGGGCCAACGAAATTTCGCCAGGCTGTGGAATGCCGCCACCACCAACTAATGCAGCATCGCTTACCGTATGGTGTGGCGACCGAAATGGCCTACGTGCCACAAGCGAGGTGTTCATAGGCAACTTGCCCGCTATAGAATGTATTTTGGTGGTTTCTAAAGCCTCTTCCAAACTCAATGGAGGCAGTATCGATGGGATGCGTTTGGCAAGCATGGTTTTGCCCGCACCC
>JADLEN010000286.1 GCA_020846105.1 Chitinophagaceae bacterium
ATCTAAAGGTTTCATGATGGCAGCAAAAAAAGCACCCTTTGTTTTTTTGTAAAACAATTGTCTGCTCTCTGCATATAATTGAAACGTGCGTTGATTAAAAAGGGTATTGGTACCGGCTTCGGTTGAGCCCCCTTCTATATGAATGATTTTCACTTCAGGAAAAATCATGGAATAATAACCTTTTTGTTGCAAGCGATAAGCCCATTCGGTTTCTTCAAAATACAAAAAGAAGGCTTCATCAAAACCACCGTATAATTTCACGAGTTCGGCACGAACCATAAAAGCAGCACCAGAAACATAATCTACTTGCTTGGGTAATGGATCGTAGTTGGCGACCCCTAATGCTAGGTGTTTCCGAAAATAATTTGGATAAAATATTTTTAGCCCAGAAGCCGAAATACCACTGAATAAACTAGGAAAATTACCAAAACAATGATTGGGCTGTTGTTGCTGATTCAATAATTCACCAGAACAAAAAGCCATATAACGGTATGCAGGATCCTTCATTTTATTAACAAAAAAGGAAGCGGCATCCGACATTAAAAAAGCATCTGGATTTAAAAAGAAAAAATAATTGCCTTTGGCTTTTTGCATGGCCAAATTATTGGCCGCTCCAAAACCTTTATTGGCAGGCGATTGTATGAAAATGACTTGGGGAAATTGCTGTGCAAGTAAAGTTGCAGGGCTTTCTTTAGACGCGTTGTCTACTACCAACACTTCAAAAGACAGGGCAGCTTCCGTGAATTGATAAATGGCTCCAATTGCTTTCAATAATAAAGCATTGGTATTGTAATTCACTAAAATGAAGCTTACTTCCATACCTTCTATTAAGGGTTATTTTTTGGAAGGATAAAAGAAGAAAGCGATTACGACAGAAAAGAAAACGACCAATGCAGATGCAGCCGCTAAAATCAATACGATTGATTTCTTGCGATTCAAGAGTGGATACTTAGCCGTATCTAACATATTGATGATGGGCGTTTGAGAAGCCAGGCTCATGCGAGAAGCTTCTAAATTTTTTACTACTTCAGAATACAAAGCAAAGCTGATGGTTTTTTCGCGCTGCGATAATTCAACAGGCACTGCAGTAGACCTAAAAGCGGTATTGGCATCGAGTATTTGTAAACTAGCCGATTGGTAAGACTTGTTATTCAGGATGCGCAATAAAGAATCGGCTCTTTTTTCTAAGCGGGCAATATTGCGATTACTCAAACTGGTTTTTTGATCTACGTATAATTGGATGGTTTCGTGTACCAATCGATCTGAAAATATTTTTGAAAATGTTTCCGATTGGGTTACTACGGTGGCTTTAATAATAGACCCTTTTTTATTCACGCGATCTACCACTAAATTTTTCTGAACAATTTGATCGAAAATGAAATACAAAACAGAGTCTTGCAAGCGCGTCATGGGTTTAGGATAAACCACATTGTTGTAAGACACTGCAGGAACTTTTTTACGCAATTGCGGAAGGTATAAATCGGCCAATGTTTCGCTAGATAATCCCTTGCTGCTGTCTATTTTAGAGAGCAATACTTTTTCTACAATATGTCTAGAACGTAAAATGTCTAAAATATTATCACCAGAAAAAATACTACCGCCTGCACCAAGACCACCCAGGTCAATACCAAATTGAGAAGCTATGCCCGATAAGCTACCACCGCCACCAGCTGATTTTTCTTCTAGAATAAAACTTACTTCGGCCTCGTATTGTTGCTTTTGCAAAAAAGAATACAAAGCGGCCACGCCATTCACCAGCAATAATGCCAAGACGATTAGCTTACGCATATTCCACCAATATTGGCCCATTGCTTTTGCCTCTGCTAAAAATTGGCTTAATGCAACCGTGGTTGGTTGATTCTTCATCATCTTATTTCTGAGAATTAATCAATAAAACTAAAATACTCACCAAAGAAGTTAAGCTAGAAACCACGCCAATCACTTCTCCAGTAGACAATTTACCCTTGGGTTTTTGTGCAGGCACATATATTTCGGTACCTGGTTTTATAGCAGGATAAAAACGTACAAATAGGAAATTGCGCGTTTTACGCACTTGTCCGTTGGGATAAATCACGTAGGAATTTTTGCGAGAAGCGTTCATACTAAAACGACCACTTTCGCGCAAGGCATCTTTAAAACGGATGCCCTCGTAGTACACAATTTGTTTGGGCACATTCACCGCACCAAAGGTTTGAATGGTTTGCAATTGACGCGGAATTTTTAAGATATCGCCTTCTAATAAAAACAAGTCTTCCGCCGAACCAGGGTTTGCTAAGATTTCATCCAGCCGAATGCCTACGGGCTTTTGCTCTTTATTGGCAGCGGCCAATGCCGTTGAGTCTGCTGCCCCGTTTGAACCAGTGTTAATCCCGCTTTGGCGGTTAATTAAATTGGTTTTATTGCTGATTAACGTAGCATCCGTTTCAGAAATATCGCGATAGGTTTTTCTGATCAAGAGCGCACCACCAGCAAAACCATTTTGTTTTAGACCACCTGCTCTTTTTACTAAATCAGAGATTCTTTCGGTATTGCCCGACAAAGTATAATTACCCGGGAAAACAATTTCCCCTTCGATGCCTACATTAATTTGTTCTTTGTACAAAGGAGATTTACGAACCGAAACCATATCAAATGGTTGCAATACAAAATCAAGGTCTTGGTTATTGGCACTGCTAAGATCAATTGTTTTAATCACCGAATACAAAGCAGAATCTTTGCTAGCCCCTTGCTGTCTTATACGACGAGACACTTCAATGCGTTGCAAAGAAGCCCCATCTCTATACCCCCCTGCCATCAACACCAAATCTTGTACACGGGTATTTTCTGCAAAAGCAATAATGCCGGGTTTATTTACTTCACCATTGATGGTGACATAAAATTTCTCGCGCAATTCATTGATGCGGAATAATTGCACCGAGTCTTCGCGTTGCAAATCAATATTATTTTTACCTGCTACAATATCATTCACATTGAAGGAAATAATTTCAGGGGTAAAATCTTTTTTCAATCTTTTGATGATGCCTCTTTCCACAAAAACATCTTCCCGAGGTTTGGCAATTTCGAGTAATGCTTTTAAAGTAGGAATCTGCGCAATGCTGTATGCGCCACCATAATAAACAGCCCCCCCAATCATCACTCGATTGGCATAGGTATTTGCCAAAGAATCGATTACTAAGGGATCACCCGAATTAAGTTTAAATTGATTTAATTGGGAATAAGGAACACTTACTATTTCTTTTGTGCGTTGGCCCATTCTATAGACCCTGATCCATTCTTTTAAAGCATGGTCTGCAAAGCCGCCCGCATATTGAATAATATCAGCAGCTGTTTCATTGTCTTTTACATCAAA
>JADLEN010000287.1 GCA_020846105.1 Chitinophagaceae bacterium
CAAAAGTTTTGGACCCAATTATTTGTTTTTGCGGCTATAGGCACCATCGGGTTTCCTGTATTTATACTTACCTACTCGCCTGCCAACGCAGTCAAGATAATCTCCAATTTAAGTACCCGATCTATTGGTATTTACTTTGGGCTACTGTCTATATTGGGCGCAGGTTTTGCTTATTTACAATCACCACAAATTGGAGCAGTTTTTATCAATTCAATACTGCTGCTTGTGCTATTTATCGGTATTATCATGGCCGATGCATTGCTTATCGTATTCAAATCTTTCAAAGCTATAATTAGTATCAATGCCATTTACGCCCTGCTGTTTTGCCTTATTCATATCTTTATTATCAACAAAGATTTTCAGCTTAGTACACTAATTGCTGCAATCAGTATACTATCCTTTGGCAGGTTGCTCGTAGGTTTTTTGTTTATAAAAAAACAGTACCGCGCACACAGTTTACGAACTGAAGATACTGAAAATATTGACTCGGACAAAACCCGAAAACTATGGGTACAATTGGGTATTAATGAGCTCATTACCCAAATGTTTCGCTGGGCCGACAAGTTTGTACTTTCATTTATCATCAGCCAAGAGCTCTTTGCTATTTACTTCAATGGCTCTACCGAATTTCAGTTTTTGGCTATTCTTTTTTCTGCCGTTAGCAGCGCGGCAGTGCAGCATTGGGCCCATCATCATGTGGCAGAGACAGCACAAAATAAAATACCCTTGTTGCACTATAGCGCCCGCATATTATCGTCCATAATGTTTCCATTATTTTTCTTTTTCATGTTTTATAGGGCAGCATTTCTTACCGTAGTATTTGCCCCTAGCTACCTAGCCGCTGTGTGGATATTTGTATGTGCACAGCTAGTATTGCCACTACGCGCCTACCCCTTCACAGCGCTACTCCAAAGCGAGCATCGAGGCGATATTATCAACAAAGGAGCCATCATAGATTTTATTATTGCTGTAGTACTTATGTACCCTATGTACTTGTGGATAGGCTTACCTGGCGTAGCGCTAAGCTTTGTTGTCAGTACCTATTGGCAGGCAGGCTACTACTTATGGCACAGCGCACAAATATCCAACCTACCCATAAAGGCACTAATACCCTATACCATTTTAGTACGCAAATTTTTCATCTTTGCCATCATTATTGGTCTAAGTTTTGCAGTTGCACAATACATTTTCGACTCGCCCATACCTATATTTGCTACAGGCGCCACGGTACTTATTTTTAGCAGCTGCATATCGCTGTGGTACGAGTGGCAATACCAAAAAAAATCGACAATATGACCAATCAAGCCAACAACCCACTGCACGGCAAAACACTATTATTTATCTTAGAATTTTTGCTCGATTATTACAATGGTTGGGAGCAGCTAGGCCAGCAGATAAATATCAAATGCTTTACCGAAAACCCTAGCATCAATTCTAGTCTTAAATTTCTCCGTAAGACAGATTGGGCGCGAAAGAAAGTAGAAAACCTATACCTCAGCATAATTATTGGATAAGCTACACGCACCAGCTACCGCTACGCTCACATTACACGTTAAAAATTGGTGGCAAAATATCATATATCCAACAGCTCATGCTTCACTTTTTAAAAAATAAAACACACTACAAAAAAACATAACCCCCAAAAAAGGCAGGCCCACACGACTTGCCTTTTGGGGGCCCCAGCCTATTTTTATTTTGGGCGGTTCAGCTTTTATCTTACTATTAAGCTTTGGGTTTCGGGCTGTTGCTTGTACTCCTCGCTGCGCTGCGGGGTACAGCTGCCATCCCGCGCAGGTTGGGCTTTGGGTAATGCTATTAGGCTTTGCACATTTTACCACAAAACACAGCAAGTGCGAAAAACAAAAAAAGCAACCGCTTACTTAGCGATTGCTTTTTCCTTGTAGCTCCTCCTTGCGTTGGCGCAAGTAGTTTTATGTTTTATTCTTTCACCACCATCGCACTCCCCTCTTCGCCTTCTTTCGTTGTTATTTTTAAAAGGTAGTTGCCCTTCGGTAATAGGCGCACATCTATTTGGCTATTATTATTTTTAAGTTCTTCGCTTTTTACTATTCTGCCTTGCACATCGTAGAGGGCGATGGTGCTGCCGATGGCTGCGCCTTGTATGTATAGATACTCTGTTGTGGGGTTGGGGTAGATTTTTATTTGCAAGGTTTCTGCAATACCTTGGATACTAAGACTGATGCTGTCTATGCCCCAAACACGAGGGTTGGCGCGGAAGGTATCGGCATCTATACTACATACATAGCTAATGAATTTGCTGCTGGTATCGCCCTTAGTAGCATACACATAGCTACGAAACAGCGAGCTGAGTGTATCATTGGGCTGCATAACAGGCTTGGCTGTGACGAAGCTACCCGTGCTGCTAGTAAAATTACCTACCAACCATGGGCAAGATTTGGCTGGCAAAAGGCTACCATCGCTATAAGTAAATCCTGCACCAATAGGGAAGAGCGTATCGTTTTTGCTCAGCGCCTTACCCCAGTTTACCGACCAATTGGCTTTGGCATAACGACCTTTTACAGCATTTGCAGGGTCGCAGGGAGTGGGACCCACTTTTATAAGCCCTATCGTATCACTTTTGCCAAACCAAGAACCCTCCATATTGAAAAAACCTGAACGTACATAAACTTCGTTTTGCCGTGTGCCATCGGGTCGGGGGTTGTAAATTTTCATATTCTGTAGCAAAGCTGCACCACAGGTAAGGGTATGCAAGGCTGCACCGATTGGAGCCTGATTATCGGTTATTTGCCCCGCTGTCATATTAGGCATACCGTAAATAGCACCTCCCGCTATAGTAGCTGTATTGTGGTGGATGCGCACACCTGGAGAATTGCAAGTGATAGTACCACCGCTAAAATAGCCTACAGCGCCGCCATAGGCAGCAGTATTGTGGCAGATTTCAGCAGAGTCATATGCATAAATATCGCAACCCGCTCCACCAAAAGAATCTGCTAAATTGTTGGTAATTTTAGCATGGTCGTATAAGTATGCACGGTAAAAAGCACCACCATTCCCTTTACTATGACAGTTTCGAACAACAGTATAACCCTTAAACAAGAGCGAGTCCACGGTAAAACCATCAAATCCACCCCTTCCAACAGCAGGAGAAACTCCATTCTCGCAAATTATATTTCTAATAATTACTGCTCTATTTATTTTAGGTGTCTTTGCTAATGCAATTACATTTTTTAACTCAGCATCAATTATAGAAGTATCGGTACTTGTCATTGTTCCCTGAAGA
>JADLEN010000288.1 GCA_020846105.1 Chitinophagaceae bacterium
AAATTGTAATAATTTGAAAAAATAGTATACAGTTAATAGATCCTTTTTGCAAGCGTCTTAATATACTGATCCTTAATTAAATCTCTGTAATGCGCATTCGGATTGCTTGATTCGAATTTTAAAAGCGGTTTATTATTTTTATCCAATTCAGGCTCAAAAAAATCAGGATAATTTTGAACTAAGGAATTGAAAAATTTGAGTTGTTCGTCATCTCCAATAAAACCCTCTTCTTTGTCGTGGATAGCTTTCTTAATTATTTATTTGTACACGTCAGTTAAAATATTATAAGCAATTTGCTCTACACCTTGAATAAGGTCTTGCATAGAATCTTTTTGCGCAAGTGATTTTTTTACGGCCGCATATAGCCTCAGAGCGACAAGCGCATCTAACAATAAAGGGCGTAAGTTTATACCAATAGAAAGCTCAAAAGAGGGATCCTTTTCATATTTAGTAAGAAGCGAACTAAGTGCTTTACTCATGGACAGTAATCGTTCCAGTTTAAATAAACACACCCATTGCACTGAATTGGGCTTTTCAAAGTGGCATGCATGCAACACTATTGGAACATTTGCAATGAAATGATCTAAGTGATTTAGTTCAGTATCGAATTTGTTCCTTCTCATTTAAAAATTTACACAAACATTTTTTGCAGCAACCCTTTCTTATACTGCTGGGTGTGCTGTAGCTGGGTGGATACCTGGTTTATTTTTTCATCAATAGCAGAAAGGAATGAAGCGATTTTTTGTTGCTCTTTGTTTGAGGCAGGTATTATAAAAGTGAATTCATTTAAAACACCGGTTGTAATCTGATTAATTCTGGCTCCTAGATTTAATTGTACCTGATCCTTAAATTCGTCTGTTTTAAATAAGTGTGATAAAAAGTGATTTATAGGACTTCTAAACACAGACATAAATGCACCGAAAGTAAAAGGCCCATTTTCAAAATTTTCAATCAGAATATTTTTACCAATAAGTCTTTGACTGCCATTTCTAGTGCATATTAATATATCCTTATCTCTGACTTGTAACTTGTCCTTTATTTTGGAGTTCACACGGACAATATCGTCTAAGATTAAACGATCATTTTTAATATTGGAAGACCGTAATACAATTACACCAGAGCCATCCCGTGTTACGTTACTTGGTGAATAAGTAAGCCCAATAATATTTTCACCTAAATCACCTAAACGCACTTCCTCCCAATCCGGAAAGTCATTTCCAGCATCGTCTTTAAAGCGAAGCTGCTGGCTGAAGAGTTGTTGCATCACGCCTTTTTTGTACTGCTCCAGCAAGGCTTTTTTGCGGGTGAGCAGTTGAATTTTATCATCTACCGCAGTAAGAAAGGCAGCAATTTTTTGTTGCTCAACAGGTTTGGTTCTAAATACTCTATATTCTAATAAATCTTGAACAGTAATATTTGACTGATTTGCATTTCCCCTTTGAATAGAAATTATGTAATCCCAATACCTTTTACTACCTAAATACCCATGTAAGAATTTAGTATTGTTTTCGTCCTTGGGATAGAACTTCAACATATTTTGATTCAGTATACCCTCACTATCACTATCAACATAAATTGCCCTACCAACTGCCGATTCTATTAAGTTTGGTTTTGAACCAACAGTTGTGATAATTATATCCCCATTTATTAGTCTATATTGATTGTATTTCTTTGATAACTCCAATGAAATATAAACCTTGGTACCTGTTTGCTTTATTTTGTCTGCTCCCAAATCTGATACCCTGATTATTCTTTCACCATCCTCACAATAATCTGCGGATTTAAAAGCAAACCCCTTTATATATGAAAGCAATTTCCCAATCTTAATTTGTTCCCATTCCCCTTCAAACTCCGGAAATCTTAACTCCGGTACATGTTGCTTTGCTGTCATGTGTTACCGGTTTTAAAATGGAGTGGAAATATTGAGTTGCTTGCAAAAATCGGCAATGGTTTCATCGGTGCTTTTTATACTCTTTTCGATGCTCTGCAGCTCGGCAGCTATAGCATCGAGGTCTATGCTTTCATCCAGTTCAAACGTTTCTACATAGCGGGGTATGTTCAGGTTATAATAATTGTCGGCCACTTGCTGCAGGCTGGTTACTTTGGCGTATTTGTCAATGTTTTGTCTATTGGCATAAGTGTTTACAATGGTATCTACATTATCATCGGTGAGGTAGTTTTGGTTGCCCACTTTTTCAAATGCCTGGCTGGCATCAATGAATAAAATATCATTGGGATGTTCGCGGCAGATTTTAAACACCAATATGCAGGTAGGAATACTGGTGCCATAAAAAATATTGGCAGGCAAGCCAATCACAGCATCCAGATAATTGCAGTCTTCTATGAGGTAGCGGCGTATATGCCCTTCGGCACCGCCTCTAAACAGTACGCCATGTGGGGCCACCATGGCCATGGTACCATTGTCGTCGAGGTGGGCAATCATGTGCTGCACAAAAGCAAAATCGGCTTTGGAAGAAGGTGCCAGGCGGCCGTATTGGCTAAAGCGATCGTCGCTCAAATGCAAGGGGCTGGCACTCCACTTGGCACTAAATGGCGGGTTGCTCACAATGGCCTCAAACTTCATACCCATGTGCTGGGGTTTCTCCAGTGTATCTTCTTGCTTAATGCTAAATTTTTTGTAATGCACTCCGTGTAAAATCATGTTCATGCGGGCAAGGTTGTAGGTGGTACGGTTGAGCTCCTGTCCGTAAAACGTGCCCACATCTTTTACCTGCCTGGCTACCCGCAGCAGCAACGAGCCGGAGCCACTGGTAGGGTCGTACACACTTTTGAGGCGGGTTTTGCCCAGTGTAACCAACCGGGCCAAAATGGTGCTTACCTGCTGCGGCGTGTAAAACTCTCCGGCCTTTTTGCCGGCACCGCTGGCAAACTGGCCAATGAGGTATTCGTAGGCATCGCCCAGCACATCGTGCGCGGGGTCGTTCAGCTCGAAGTCCACGGTGGCCAGCTTGCGCAGCACCTTCACCACCAGGTTGTTCTTGT
>JADLEN010000289.1 GCA_020846105.1 Chitinophagaceae bacterium
GCCGATGAACCTACCGGAAACCTTGACCCAGAAACTACCGACGAAATCATGCAACTGCTTATCACTATCTGTAAAGATTACAATACGGGTATGATAATGGCCACCCATGACTACACCATTTTACAGAAATACCCTGCACGTATTGTGCGGATAGAGCAAGGCAAATTGGTGGAACTGAATACGCCACAATAATAATCGTATAAAACATTATCAAAAAAAAAAGAGGCTGTACCATCTGTTAGTACAGCCTCTTTTTTCTTAGCCCAATTCTTTTAACCTTTGATGATAAGCTACCACTGCACGCAGCTTGCCATAACTTAATTCTGATGGCAGGTTCTCTTTCAGTATATTGAGGCTAAGCCCATCTAGTTCTTTTATTTTTTGCAGCACCAGAGACAGCTCCTGAGGGCTCACAAACTCAGTAACAGCCAGCTCGCCAGAGCTTATAAAACTGGCCAAATGCCCCTCGATAGTGGTAGTAGCCATACTGCGTACAGTAGCTATTTCTTCTATCGTCTTGCCTTCTTTGTACATATCGGAGCTTATAGCCTTGCTTGCACCTACGTCTTTTTTGCTAGCTACTATTTGTTCTTCCTCCTTGCCTTGTGCTTTGTTGAAATCTTTTTTGTCGGCAGCTATCATATCTAGCAACGATGCTACATCGGTACCCGTATTCAGCCCCACAGCCAGTTTGCCGGCTTGGTCTATCTGCATTTTTTTGCGCTGCACCAGTAGGTATAGGTAGCGCAGCTGGGCAATGTATTTTTTGGTCTTTGGCTTCACCTTATACTCATCTATATGTGCTTTCAGCTCCTGCTCTTGCTGGGCCAGCGAGGCCAAAAAATAAGTGCTTGCTGCTGTGGTGCGCTCTTGCAAATGGGTATAGTCTGGGCGTGCTTTTAAGGTAAAAATATTTTTGAGTTGGTTGTTAAATTTATACGCCACCTGCTGCAGCGCATTGGCTTTGTCGCTCCATTTGAGGGCTAGCACCACGGCATTGGCTTTTTCTGGGATGGCCGATTTGGAGAAGCCCAAATAGTTTTCTTTATACGCCTCGCACAGCTTGTCTAGCTCGAAACTTTCTAGCAATTTGCGAGCGGCAAATTCCTTTTGCTCTTCTTGCAGCTCTTGCTCTAAATGCTGTTGGCTAGCCATCTGCTCGCAGTAGTGCACCACTCGGTTGTCGGTCATTACCTGTGCGGGGTTTATACGGGTGTGCAGCACCAGCCCATCTAGCGAGGTCAGCCTACTTAGGGCCACATACACTTGCCCAGGGGCAAAGGATGCACCCGCATCTACTATGGCCCGCTCAAAGGTGAGGCCCTGGCTCTTGTGTATGGTGATAGCCCATGCAAGCCGTATCGGATATTGCGTAAATGAGCCCAGCTCTTCCTCGTCTACCTCATCGTTTTCTTGGTTGTATTTATAGTTGATGTTGCGCCAGGTTTCTTGCTCTAGCTCTAGCTCGGTATTATCATCCATCATCACAAAAATCTTGCCCAGCGCTATCCTAGATATTTTCACAATCTTGCCATTATAGTAGCGTCTGTTTTCACCCTTATCGTTCTTTACAAACATCACCTGCGCACCTTCTTTCAGCGGCATCATTTTATCTACCGGCGACACCCGCTCGCCAAAATCGCCCTTTACCACCGCATCAAAATAATGCACCTTGCTGTTCAGTTTTTCCAGCTCCGTTTTGTTCACCACATCGGCCTTGGCATTGTGCGAGGTTAGCAGCACATAGCCCGCATCGGCATCTGGTGCAAAGCCCGGCTGATACCTACGCTCCAGCACTTTCATGTCCTCGGCATCGGCTATATTATTGCGTATACTGTTTAGCACCGATATAAATTCTTGGTCTTGCTGACGGTATATTTTCTTCAGCTCTATATTCACCACCTTTACCTCTTGCAGTACCGTAGCATCAAAAAAGAAAGGGCTGCGGTAATAAGGGCTCATCATCTGCCACTCCTCCCTATTTACCACAGGTGGCAGCTGGTACAGGTCGCCGATAAACAGTATTTGCACCCCACCAAAAGGCACCTCGTACTTCAGCCGTATATGGCGCAGCACCATGTCTATAGCATCTAGCATGTCGCAGCGCAGCATAGACACTTCGTCTATGATTAGCAGCTCTAGCTCTTGTATCAGTTGGCGTTTGTTATGGTTTAGCCTTAGCCCTTTTAGCAGCGTATGGCGGTTGTTTATTTCCATACTGCCACCACCCCACTCGGTCTTATGGTCTGCTATATAAGTGCCAAAAGGCAGCTGAAAAAACGAGTGCATAGTAACACCACCAGCATTGATAGCCGCCACACCCGTAGGCGCCACCACCGCCATCTTTTTGGGGCAATGCTCGCGTATATACTTGAGAAAAGTAGTCTTGCCCGTGCCCGCCTTACCCGTCAAGAAAATAGGCTTATCGGTTTGGCTCACATACTTTACAGCTAGGTCAAAATCGGGGTTGGTGGTTTCTATCACAGACATAGCTGCAAGGTAATAAATACCCCTAGCAAAAGTTTCAAAATCCCTAATATTTCTGCAAGCATAGCCTAGCAATATTTTTTTGGGCGGTTGGGCTTTTGTCTCCTTCGTTGGGCTTTGGGTCTCGGGCTGTTGCTTGTACTCCTCGCTGCGCTGCGGGGTGAAGCTGCCATCCCGCGCAGGCTTAGGCTTTGGGTGCTGCTATTGGGCTTTGCTTAGCGCACAGCCCAATAGCAAGCTCTATTAAACCCTACCACAAGCTGTCATTCCGTAGCAATCTGTAGCCCACATAGCACAGCTAGCTACAGACCCCTACGGGATGACATTAGCTGTCGTGTTATTATGTTTGTTGTTTTTGTGTGGCAGTGGGCAGACTGCCTTTTACTAAGGACGATTAGGCTATGCTACAAAAGGCTTGCGCCCCAGACTATGCCCAGCAGCACACTACGGCGAGCAGGGCGTGCCGATAGCCACCGCACCAAGCCCTGCTCGGCACCACGCTCCGTTCCTATCTTTTGCCCCTACCCTTCGACAAGCTCAGGGGGCCAAAGGATATCCGTTGCAACGGCGAAGCCCTCTTTGCTTCCATTTTACAATATACCATTTCAAAAATCGCTCGCCCGGTAGCCAGCGCTACACCTCATCTGGTATTTTTCAACCCTCGGCAAAAGCATCTTTAGCCTAAAAATACCGCCAATACGCCTAGAACATCTTTTTACAACAGTCAAACAAAGTATTGTATTGTTCGGAAGCTAATATGTAGCACTCTATTAGCATTTTGTAGCAATCCAATACCCTATTACAGCACTAGAATACCTCTAAGTAGCCGTGAGTTAATTTTTTGTAGTAATATGTTAGCGCTATGCAGCCCCCGAATACCATTAA
>JADLEN010000290.1 GCA_020846105.1 Chitinophagaceae bacterium
CATTTATTACATCATATTGTTTGTGTGTTCCTATAAAACGAATCCAAATCATTTGATAGTCGTAATTGACTTTTACAATCAACCTGTAATTATTTCCTTTGATATTGAAGACGACTCGATTGTCGGCTAAGAAACTTGCAGAAGGATACTCTTTTTTTATCTGACTTGGTTTTGTCCACGCGGCATTCGAAGCTTCTTGATACCAAGATTTCAATTGCTGTTCGCAGTCAGGGTATAAATCCCAAAAATTGCGCAGTATCTTTTTTGCAATTACTCTCAATGATTATAATTATCAAAGTTAAGGAAAGTTCCCAATTTGGGAAAGTTATTTTTTAAGAAAGTATGTTCCAACTGATACAATTCAAAATTCCACCACCTTTTGCCAAATGAGTGCAATTGACTTTTTGAATATTGCTATTGGGGAAATACTGTTGCATTTTTTCTAAAGCATCGGCATCTTCCTTTTGTCCGAATTGTGGTACAAAAATATAGTTTTGCAGTTGTAAATAATTTAGATAAATCCCTTCAGCAGAATTAAAATTACTTGTTTCTGAAAGTGCGTAAGGTAGCGTATGGTAGTCAATTCCGATTTTTTCAATTGCAGTATAAAAGGCTTTTTCAACTTCTTTATCGCTATCATCCATATCGTTTATTAGGAGTGAGCCGTCCTCAGCAAAACGTACCATCCCGTCGGCGTGACCAATTATATCATCTTTAAATTGTGGTAAAAAGTGAATGGTTTCCACTAACAAACTTTCTTTAAGTTTTGAAATAACTTCCGATTTTGATAAGTGCTTATTTTCTGCAAAAACCTTATCACACATCAATACTATTTTGCCATCCGTAACAATGTTGCCGCCATCTACTTTTAGGTCAGACTTTTTAGTTTTGATTCCCATTTCTCGGCAAATCATTTCAGTGTCTGATTGGTATTCAATATCTTTTAGTGTTTGCAAATAATCTGGCTCGTATCGGAACTGAATAAATTCTTTTTCTGAAAGCTGAATAGGCATAAAATCTACAGCCCAAACGTCTTTGGTATTAGGAATAAACTCAAAATCAATTCCACAAGCCAATAAAACCTTTTCAAATGACTTGAAAAAAGTAGCATTATACATCGGTAAAGTATCTGCGAGGTAGAGTTTATTAGTTTGTGGGTCGGTTATCATTTTTTAGGATGAATTAAGTAGGCATAATTGAATTTATCTGCACCATTTTCTTGGGCATTCTTACCCAAACCAACTCGAGTAGTGTTTTTTATTTCAATTTTATCAAAGGAATATGGGACAATTCGAGTTTGAATTGATTGTTCAAAAGCAGTTGTTCCACTAAAAAGTTTCATTGCACAAACCATTGGTCCTTTTGTGAGTTCATTATTATTTACTTCATATATGCTTCGGATTAAAATCCCTCCATATCCTCCTGTTCTTTCATCTTTCAATGCAATATCAACACCTGAGTAATGAAAAAACCAATCTCCTAAATTTGGACTAACGTGATTCCTCTTATAAGTACTGTTATCAGTATGATTAGGAGAATTCCAATAAAATTCAATTTCCGAAATTCTATACAAAGAATTATGAGTTTGAATAGCAAAATTATGAAATAGCTCATCAGCTATTTTTGCAAATTCACTTTCAGTTTCTTGTATGATTTTTAAGAAATCCATAGTCTCATTTTTTTAAAGTCAGCTACAAAATCTCCACCTTAATACTCTCCAAAATATCAGCTGTTTCTTCTTTGCTATTTCCTTCGGCATATACACGCAAGAGTGGCTCTGTGCCCGATGCACGTAACATCATCCATCCACCATTGTCGAGGTGGTATTTTACGCCGTCAATCGTTTCTACTTTGTTGAAAGTGTATTTGCCAAATTGCTTGTATTCGCCTGCTAATGCTTTTTTGATAATGCTTTCTTTTTTGTCGTTTTCGATGGTCATATCCAAGCGGTCGTAGCTAAAAGTGCCCACCACATCATATACTTCTTGGCAAAGTTCTTTTAGGGTTTTGCCTGTTTTGGTCATCAAATCATAAATAAGCAAACCATCATAAATGCCATCACGCTCAGGGATATGCCCTTTTACCGCAATGCCGCCGCTCTCTTCGCCACCCACCAATACATCTTCGTTCACCATTATTTCAGAAATATATTTGAAGCCGATTGGCGTAACCTCTACAGGCAAACCATAAGCTTCTGCCATACGTTTTACACGGTCGGTCACCGAAAAGGCAATGGCTACTTTTCCGTTCAGTCCTTGGTATTTATGCAAATAATTGATAAGCAAAAGGATAACGTGATGCGAATCTACAAAATGACCATCTTCATCGAAAAGGCCTATTCGATCGGCATCTCCATCAGTTGCCAAACCAATTTTGAGTTCTGGAGTGCTGGCAATAGTTGCCGAAAGTTCTTTTAAGTTTTTGTCAATCGGCTCAGGTGCTTGTCCCAAAAAACCAGGATTATCATCACAATGAATGAGCACCGCGTTGGGTAGCAATTTGCGAATTACATTTTGACCAGCACCAAACATCGCATCATAAGCAAGTTTGTATGGCGAGTTGTTTAAGGCTTCGAAATCAAATTTTGTTTTGAGGTAGTCGATATACATTTTCTCCAAATCCACATATTCTATCATTCCTTTTTCTACAAAAGAAGCGATGCTTTCAGAGGTAATATTTACTTCTTCAGGTATCAAAGCTTCCACTTCGGCTATTTGAGAAGGGCTTGTTGGCCCACCGTGCGGACCTTTCAATTTAAAACCATTGTAGCCAACAGGATTGTGCGAAGCGGTAATCACCACACCTTGCTGTGCATTGAGGTGCAATACACCCATCGAAATCATTGGCGTGCTCACAAAACCCTTTGCCAACAATACTTTGATGCCATTTGCACACAATACTTTAGTTGTTGTTTCGGCAAATAATTCGCCACCAAAACGGCAATCGTGCCCCACAACTACGGTATTGTTTGTTCCTTTATTATTGAGCCAAGTAGCTAGGCCTTGTGCCACGCGGGCAACATTATATACAGTATATTCTTGTGCAATGATGGCACGCCATCCGTCAGTTCCAAATTTGATTTTTTCTGTTTGCATTATCTGATGTTTTGTATTTTGTTTTAGAGGTGGCGAAGGTACGATATTCGCTTAAAGCAAAAAGGTATGTGTAGGATAGAATAATTAAATATTGGCAAATCGGCAGATAGAAGCAAAACGCTTACCTTTACGCCCTCAAAACAAATTGGCGCTACCTTATTTGGAGGCCTTTTATTATTGTATGAAATTACGCACTTCGTCTATTATTTATCTGATTTTTGCAATGGCTATTTGTAGTCAACACTCCCATGCGCAAGTAAGTGATACTGCATCAGCGGCTATCAAATCCACGCCTGTAGCACCACGTATTATAGTCAAAAAACCAAAGCCTATTACTAAGGAGTCTAGTGGTGGGTTTCGCCTTCATACCGATGGGTGGTCTGTGTTTTATGAAAGTGGGCGTGCAAAATCTAGCGACATGAAACGCATAGAGCAATTTCATGACACGCGTATTTTTCAGGTAGAATTTTCTGAACGTCGCCACCCTAAAGAAATCAGAATGTTTGGATGGGACATAAATAAAGAAAGCAGTAAGAAATATGCCTTTGCTAAAATGAATAATTTTTATGCGCTCAAATTTAATATAGGGAACCGTAA
>JADLEN010000291.1 GCA_020846105.1 Chitinophagaceae bacterium
CTGCAACGAAAGCTGGGCCGAGATGAAGCCTATGGGTTTGGGTAGGTTTTGTAGTCATTGCCAAAAGACCGTTACGGACATTACCCAAATGAGCGATGCACAAGTCGTTCAGCTTTTTCAAAAAAATACAGATACTCATTGCATCCGTGCTTTTGCTTCGCAACTTAATCGCCCGATTGCTTTGCCGGCACAAGCACCCACTCGTTTTTATCGTATTGCTCTTGCTTTGGGTTTGACCATTCTGAGCTTTGCTGCAGCTGATACTTATGCCCGACCAAGACCGCCACTTGTGGAGCAGAATTATTTATTGAATGGTGAGGATAGCACAAAAAAAGGAGACTCTTGCGCACAGGATTTAAAAATAAGGGGGATTATTTTGGATGAAACAAACAATATTTTTCCTGGTGCATTTGTTAGTTTAATTCAAAATGGAAATGTGAAATCTGTAGTAATTACTGAGGATGATGGAAGTTTTGAACTTACATTAGTTGACATTAAAAATGATTCTGAATTAGAGTCGTTTAAACTAGTAGCTTCAAGTTTGGGTTACGAAAAAAATGAGATAATGCTTAAAAAAGAGCTGATTAATTATTCTTTAGAAATCAAAATGAAGGTTCAAGCATTTAGTATTGGTGGAGGTCATTTAATACAGGATAAACATAGTATAAAACAATCAATAGGTCCTCCCGGCAGAAAAACATACAATGCAAAAGATTTAAAAAACTTTGGATTATAAATTTAAAACAACAAATGAAAAAACTTACATTATCCCTACTCACACTTGCTCTTAGCAGCACATTCAGCTTCGCACAGCGCAGCAAAATCGCCATCACTACCGAATATGGCAAAATAGTAATGGAGCTTTATGACGAAACGCCCAAGCACCGCGATAATATGGTGAAACTGACGAAAGAGCATTTTTTCGACAGTACATTGTTTCACCGCTGCATTCCTGGGTTTGTGATTCAAGGTGGCGACCCAAATTCTAAAAACGCAGCTCCTGATGCAATGCTTGGTAATGGCGAAACGGGCTATCGTGTAGATGCCGAGTTTAATGATTCTGCTATTCATAAATATGGTGCATTAGGTATGGCTCGAGATAATAACCCGGCTAAAGCCTCCTCTGGTTGTCAGTTTTATATAGTTACGGGTAAAAAAGTTACCGATGAAACGCTGAGTTTTATAGAACAAAACCGTAGTGCTAAATACTCTGCCAGTCAACGAGAAGTATACAAAACAAAAGGTGGCACACCCAATCTAGACGGGGGTTATACCGTATTTGGCGAAGTAATAGAAGGGATGGATATTGTTGAAAAAATAGCCAACGAACCTCGTAACCAAATGGACAGGCCCAACAAAGACATTCGGATGTTGAAAGTAGAAGTAATAGAGCCAAAAGCAGTAAAAAAGAAGAAGAAATTTTTGGGTATTTTCTAAAAAAAATATTTGATGAACACAAGCGAGCAAATTCACGAAGCCTATCGCAATTCGCGCAACTACCCCGAATTGGTGCAAATGCTGATAGATGCAGGCGTGCAAAGTTATACGGTAGATGTGTCTTCGGATATAAAACTATATCGCCTTGCAGACCACAGCACTATTTTGCACAATGATAAATCCGCCACAAGACTTGTTGCGCAACAATTTGATGCATCAAAAGTAGCAGATTGTATAGTTGCCACACAAGCGATGCAAATGACTTACGAACAGTTTATGCCAGCTATTGCCGCCGCTGGTGTGCGCTTTTATGACGCGGTTTTGGTAGGTGACAATAAGCGCGTGAACTATATTGGGATTGGTGGAAATGTTGAAGAAAAAATGCCTTTTTAAAAATGAAAAAAATCATTTTACTACACGGAGCGATTGGTGCAAAAGACCAATTGCTCTTTCTTTCGGAAGCTTTGCAGCAAAAGGGTTTTGAGCCTTATTTGTTTTCTTTTTCGGGTCATGGGAAAATGCCTTTTCAAAGTGAATTTGGTATTGCCCAATTTGCAAATGAGTTAGCAGCATTTATTGCAGAAAAAAAGTTGCAAGGTGCTGCTGTTTTTGGTTACAGTATGGGCGGCTATGTGGCGCTTTATCTTGCTGCTCAAAAGCCAAATCTGATTGGAAAAATTGCCACCCTTGCTACAAAATTCGATTGGACTGTTGAAGGTGCTACTAAAGAAGCAGGAATGCTTAATCCCAATACAATACTAGAAAAAGTACCTCAGTTTGCTACCGATTTAAAGCAAAGGCACGGCGAAGAATGGAAGCAATTGCTAGCCCAAACTGCACTAATGATGCAAGAAATGGCTGCGCAGCAATTATTAAACAAAGAGGTGTTGAGAAGCATAACCTGCCCAGTATTATTGGGCATTGGCGATAGTGATAAAATGGTGAGCATGAATGAGACGAGAACAATATTTGAAACTTTGCCTGTAGCAAATATGTACGTGTTGCCCAAAACAAAACACCCTATTGAGGGGGTGAATGTGGCGTTGTTGGCATCCGTTTTAGAAGATTACTTCAACCGTATTTAATGAAAGAAGACCTTATTAGTATTTTCGATGACGAGCATGACAGTCAAAAAGTCCTAAACAGAGCAGATGCAAGAAGAATAAGACTGACCTTAATTATCTTCCATTTACTTGCTATTCTTTTTTTTGGCGCAGTAATATTTGCGGTACGAACTTTAGGTACTGTTTATCTTTGGTTGGAGCCACTATGCTATGGTTTGATCTTTTGCTGGGCAATCATCCTTGTTGGGTTTCTTTTATACTATAAATGGTCGTGGTATTTGATGCTTTGTGGGTCGATACTGATGAATTCACTACCTGTATTTGGGCTATACGATATATTTTTACGGGGAAATTACGAACCAGAAGAGTTGATAATTCTAGCTATATTGGCCCTATTGTTAACGATACCCAATATTTTACTATTCAGAAAATAACTGAAAATGGCTTATTCCAATTCTTGAAAAAAATACGGGATGAAAAAATGATTGCTTTTCAGGTTTTGCTAAGACATGCTTTTTAGTTTGGCCCATATTTCAGGTATTTGTTTTACCCAAAAAAGCTCTTTTATTTTATCTTTTGCAGGCATTGCAGGCGTACCAAATACTACTTGTCCTTCGGGCACGTCAAAGCCTACACCACTTTGCGCATTTGCTACTACACCTTTACCAATAACAAGGGATTTATTGAGCCCCACTTGTCCCCATAAGGTTACCTCGTCGCCGAGGATAGTTTTGCCAGCAATTGCTACTTGGGCTGCTATCAAACAATTTTTGCCCAAAACTACTCCGTGTGCAATGTGCACCAAATTATCAAGTTTAGAACCATCGCCAATAATAGTATCGCCACTCACACCTTTGGTAATGCTGCAATTAGCTCCTATTTCTACACAATTGCCTATTACTACTCGGCCACAAGATTCCATTTTATCGTATTGTATTTCACGCTCTTTTCTGCGCTTGTAGTAAAATGCGTCTGTACCAACAACAGTGCCAGAATGGATAATTACATTGTCGCCAATGATGGTATGGTCATAGATAGATACATTGGCATGTATCAAACAGTTTCTGCCAATTTTTACATGGTTGCCTACAAATACATTTGGCTGTAAGTGGCTGCCAGCACCTATTTCGGCAGTGTCGCTTATCATTTTATATGCAGTTTCGAATGGGCGAAAATGCTTTGCAATTTTGATATAAGCAGCAAAAGGGTCGTCAAGAATTAAAAGTGTTTTGCCTTCGGGGCATGCTACTTCCTTATTTATAATAATGGTTGTTGCTGGCGAAAGAAGACATTTGCTGTAATACTTCTCAAAATCCACAAAAGAAATATCGCCAGGCATTACTTTATGAATCTCATTGATGCCCGTGCACAATTGTTCGGCATTGCCCACTAATTTTGCACCAATAAAATCGGCCACCCATTGTACAGATATTCCTTGCTCAAAACGCATATAGTTTCTTATTTTGCACAAAAATACACGTATCCTTTTAGTGTCGCAAAATTTATTCGTCAATGTTAATGGTCTGCTGCAGCGGTGCTCCGAAACGCTAATATCTAGTGCCAACGATGATGTGCGAATGAGCTACGGTATTTACGAAACAATATTAGTGACCAACGGGGCATTAAAGTTAGCAACACTGCACTGGCAAAGGCTTTGGGACGGACTCTGTACTTTGCAATTTTCGATACCAAGCTTTTGGAACGAGTCTTTTTTTACCCAACAAATTATAGATTTGGTAACAAAAAATGGTTTGAGTAAAATGGCTCGCGTGCGCCTACAGGTATATGCCGAAAATGCCGATGCTCCTTTTGTACCAAAGTATTATATAGAAGCTACTTCTCTAAGCGATGAAGTGATGCATTGGAATAAAATGGGCCTAAATATTGGTGTATTAGAAAATTTCAAAAAACCTGTTTGCCTCGAAAGTAATTGCAAAATAAGCCATAGCCCACACACAAAAATGGCAAAGAGTATTATGAATAGCCATAATTGGGATGATGTGTTGCTAAAAAATACGAATGGCAATATTATTGAAACCGCAATTGCCAATGTTTTTTGGATAAAAGACAATACATTTTTTACTCCGCCAATTAGCGATGGCTGCCTTGTAGGCACAATGCGTGCTTGGTTTTTATTGCAAATGAAAGAACTCGGAATTTCTTGCTACGAGCGTTGTTTGACCAAATGTGAACTGCTTGAAGCGGACGAACTTTTTACCACCAACAGCATAAGGTTTATTCGTTGGGTGCAGTATTTTGAAGAGAAAGTTTATACCAATGAACAAACGTTTAAATTGTATCAATTGCTTGCCAAGCGATTCTGATTTTATTTTTTCTTTTGTTTTGGTTCTTCTTTTTTCTTCACCACCACCCATTCTTCAAGCAATACTTTAAAGGGCATTTTGCCTATCATTATCAGTGCATATTTGTCTTTTATTTCCTTAAGAATACCTATTTGGTGATTGGCTTTATGTCGCATTATATCGCCGATTTTTGCAACACCACCTACTAGCTCAAAACCTTTATCGGCCTTGCGTGCAGCACTTTGATTGCTTTGTATTTGTTTCTTTTTGAACAAGACCGATTCTGCATTCTTAATCACCTCATTTTTATTCTCGCTCTTCTTCCAATCCATTATTATTTGCTTGAAATTTCTTTCCATATCGCGCAAATAATCAAGCTCTTCTTTCTTTATGAGGTTTTGTAATTTTAGTGCATCTTGTTGTTGTTTTACTCGTTCTTTGTCATTGAGATGTTCAAATTCCTTTTTCAACTTTTCATTGTCTTTTAGCAATTTGTTTAAAGCCTTTTCTTTATCGGATAATTGTATGACTTGCTGCTCTGTTTGCAATAGCATCTTATCCAATTTAAAATGCCCTCTTTCTGTTAATTGCTTGGCACGACCAATAATCTTGGCATCCAAGCCGCTGCGCTGGGCTATAGCAAATGTGTAAGAGCTGCCAGGCTTGCCAAGTGTTAGTTGGTACAAAGGTTCCAATCTTTCTTCGTCAAAAGCCATCGCACCGTTCATAATGCCATTTACTTTACCTGCCATCACTTTTAGGTTGAGGTAATGGGTGGTAACAATACCCAAAGCATGTTTACGCGCCAGTTCTTCTACAATGGCTTCGGCAAAAGCACCGCCAAGATTTGGGTCGGAGCCACTACCCAATTCGTCAATAAAGAACAAGGTTTTCCCATTCGCGAAATCCATAAAATACTTCATGTCACGCAAGTGGGCGCTATAGGTGCTTAGTTCATGTTCTATAGATTGCGTATCTCCAATATGAATCATTATTTGTTTGAAAATACCCATCTCGGAGTTTGGGTCTACAGGCACTAGCAGGCCAGCTTGTAGCATCAATTGTAGCAAGCCTACGGTTTTCATGGTCACTGTTTTTCCGCCAGCATTGGGCCCCGATATTATTAGTATGCGACTGTCTCTGTCTAGCTGTATGTTTGTAGGTTCTATTGCCTTGTTGCTCTTTTTATAATTGAGGTAGAGTAGTGGGTGAAATGCTTTTATTAAATGTACGCCAGGATGCGCGCTGAGCCTTGGCATCATAGCGTTCATATCTGTTGCTAATAACGCTTTTGCTCTTATAAAATCGTACAAACCACACAAATGGTAATAAGCAAATAGCTGTGGTTGGAAGCCCGAAAGGCTTGCTGTCGTTTGTGATAAAATTCGGTGAATTTCCCGCGCTTCGGCACGTTCTAATGAGAATATTTCATTGTTAAGACCAATGGTTTCTTCGGGCTCTATAAATACTGTTTTTTGGGTATCGCTTTCGCCGTGCAAAATACCTTTTACAATTCGTTTGTGCTCGGCAGTAATGGCCACTGTTCTTCGGCCATTCAAAAAACCTTCTGAAATATCGGCAAGATAGCCTTGCTTGCTTAGTTTGCGCAAGATGGTTTCAAACATTTTGCGCAGCATGTTGCGTTGTTTAGACAAGTCCATGCGTATGCTCATCAACTCCTTTGAGGCATTGTCACGAACATTGCCTTGTTCGTCTACTACAGCATTTACAATTTCGGCTATTTCTTTATAATAATGCACCTTGTCGGCTAGGGCTTGCAATTGTGGATACAATTTGTTGTGCCCTACATACCAGTTGAGGATGCTTTTGATATTCAAAGAAAGGTTGTGCAATGCCATTAATTGCTCGCCAGATAGGGTAGCGCCGCTGATAGCTAGTAGTTGTAATTCTTTTTCTACATTGCGTGTAAAATCGTTAGGGAAATAATCTGTACCACTCATAATGGAGCGGTATTCAGCGGTTTGGAGCAATGCTTTTTCTATAAAATCAATCCGTGAATTAAATTTAAGTTCTTGCACGCGCTCCCTTGCCGTATCGGTACGGCATTTGTCCAACAATAATTGTTTTACTTTATTAAACTCTAACGATTCGCCTGCGTTTGCAGGGTACAACTGTAGCATAAAATGTTTTCGATATTCTGTTTTATTGGCGCAAAGGTAAAATCCTATTGCTTCATAAAATCATCGATATTGCTGAATAAGAAATCAGGGTATTCTTTTGAAAATTTTGCTGTTACAAAACCGCCCAAAAGCGGGCGAGCTGCAGCTTGGTTCAGCTCATCGGTACTCAATGGAATGAGCTCGTATTGGGCATCAGGGTAATATTGTAGCACACGTAGCGCAAGTGCTACACGATTCATATAGTCGGTGCTGCCAATGTGGTAAATGCCGTTTTTGTTATCGCGAAGCAACACATACATTGCACGCGCAATATCCATTGCATTGGTTGGTGATGCAAACTGGTCGTAAGGTAGTTTTAAAGTTAACTTTTGTCCTTCTTTACATTGTTGCACTATCCGCGATACAAAGTTTTTACCACGTGCTTCGTTACCATAAATATTTGTTACTCGCAGCACTAATGCCTTTGCCACTTCTTTTAGCACCAGTTGCTCGCCTTGCAACTTGTGTCTTGCGTATACGCTCAATGGGTTTAGTGGTGCGCTTTCGGTGTAAGGGCCATCTTTACCATCGAATACATAATCGGTGGAGATATACACTAGACGTGCCTTGCAAGCATTGGCTATGCCAATAATATTGATAGTGCTTTGTACTGTTTTTTGATAGCTTTCTTCTTCATTGGTTTCGCAATAATCTACATGGGTCAATGCGCCACAATGAACAATTACATCAGGATTCCAAGTTGTAATGTCATAGTTTTTAGGGTCTGCAGGCTCTAGCGTATTGTAAAACACTGTGCCTTCGGTGGCATAAGAAAAGTAAGAGCCTTTAACCTCCCAGCCTTGAGTTGCAAAATGTTGCATACAGTTGCTACCTACTAGGCCAGATGCCCCTACGATAAATACTTTCATAATTAATAGTTGTGTTGCAAAAATAACTGCTCAGTTTTTAGAAACAAATGGATTTGCAATTTTGGGTCTTTATTTTTTTGCCAATTTGCCAATTGTAAGTCCTTGTACTAGTATAGAAAAACAAACAATAACGTAAGTAATTGTTACCCATACTTCTTTGTTCAGCTCGTTGGGGATAGAAAGTGCCAATGCAATAGAGATGCCGCCTCGCAAGCCGCCCCAAGTAAGTATTCGCAAGGTTTTCTTTGATAATTTTTCTTTAAAAACAATAAGTAGCGAGGGGATAAAAACAGAGATATAACGGATAGCCAGCACCAAAAATATCATAATAATAGATGCCAAAATTATAGTGCTATTGGTTTCGAGAATTAGCAATTCTAAGCCTATAAGCACGAATAGTATTGCGTTGAGGATTTCGTCTATGAGTTCCCAAAACTTATCTATGTATTCGGCTGTAATTTCCGACATTCCTTTTGATTTTGCTTGGTTGCCTGTTATCAAACCTGCCAAAACCATTGCCAAAGGACCCGAAACATGTATGGCATGTGCAAGTGTATAGCCACCCATTACTACTGCTAAAGTTACTAATACTTCTACTTGATAATTGTCTATGCTTGCTATAAGCTTATAACCTAGCCAGCCAACAACTATACCCAACAATACACCACCAATAGCTTCTTGGGCAAATAACTCTAAAACATAGGAATAAGAAGGTTCAGCATCTGGTTTGGTAAGGCCTAAAATAGTCATAAATATTACCACCGCTACACCATCGTTAAACAGGGATTCTCCTGCAATTTTTGTTTCGATAGATTTGGATACTCCTGCTTTTTTTAGGATACTTAATACGGCAATGGGGTCGGTAGGAGATATCAGTGACCCAAACAATAATGCGCTAATAAAACTTACTTCTATGCCAAATGCATTGAGTAAATAAAATGTGGAGAAACCAACTGCAAATGTGCTTATCAAAACACTCATTGTAGATAGCAATAAGATGCTCCATTTTTCCGTGTTTAGATCTTTGAATTTGACATGAATTGCGCCAGCAAAAAGCATAAAACTAAGCATGCCTTCTAGTAGCAGCTCGCTAAAGTTTATTTGGCCAAGCTGTGCTTCTATATTGGGTTTGAGCGATGGGAAAAACGAACCGCTAATAATAACAAAGATGGAAAATAAAAGTGAAACCAGCATTAAGCCAATAGCATTGGGCAACTTTAATACACGATGGTTTATGTAAGCAAATATTGCCGACAATACTATGAGTATAGAGGTGAGGTGAAATAGGTTCATTTTTTAGTTTTTGATATTAATATTGAAATCAGGAGCTTCTACTAATTGGAAAGTTGCAGACGCAAATCTTATGGCGCCATTACTTGCTGCAGCTTCTTTTAATATTTTGGTAAAAAGGGCCGTTTTTGTAGCTCTTCTTTTTTTAAAACTCACTACATAGCGCAAGGTAAATTCTACCCAATTGTCATTGGCAATAAGCGATACCATAGGCTCTGTTTGAGCTTCTTCTAAAAGGTATTTTTTTTGGAGTGCGTGCCATTTTTCTTTTGATTGTGCGGTAAGGTCTCCAGCCACTTCATTGCCCACGCGCTCTAGCATTTGGTTGACAAGGTCGTAATCGCTGCCATATTGAATGGGTATTTTTATTTCGTCCCATAGGAACGGAAAGTCGCCAGAATAGTTGAATACAGGCTCTTTGAAAACAAAACTATTCGCAATCAAAACTATTCGTCCATTGTACAAATCGCCATCTACCCATTGTCCTGTTTCCATGATAGTGGTGCGCAAAACGCCAATATCCATTACATCTCCTTTAATACCGCCCAGCTGCACGCGATCGCCTGTTTTGTAAAACCCGCCAAACATTATGGCTAGCCAACCTGCAAAAGAAGCAATAACCTCTTGTAAGGCAAATGCAATACCTGCACCTGCTACGCCTAATGCTACGGTAAAGCCTCCTAGCTTGTCGGCAAATACAATAATGAGCAAAATGGCACTGAGCGCATACCCTACAAAGCTTCCAAATTTTTTGGCCCGATACCGGTTGTCTGTGTCTTTTATTTTCGAAAATAAATTTCGTTGAATCACCTTTACTAAGGTCCAAATGATAGCAATACCAACGGCAATAAACACCATTTTGCCAACCATGGGGTTGTATAATATTTCTTGAATTTTATTGTCCATTATCCTCTTTTTTATTTATCGTGAAATTGAAACTTGGTGCTGTATAATTCTTCGGAAGATAATCCAACGGAATTGTAGTGGTATTGCCTTCTCTTGCAGCTATGCAATGTGGCTACTCATTATTATTGAATTTCTGATTAGTATTGTTTCATTTCTAATATTTATGACCTTTGATACAATTGAAAATTCCTCTATTACACCACTCAAAACGCCACCAATTATTACACTATATTTTATTTTGAATAAGCGTGTGCAGGTTAGTACCAAACCAACTATTATATTGAGTACTGAGCCAGCAGAACCAAACTTAAATAATAAAGATAGCAATAAAGAAACCACATTTAATAATTGTGAACCGTCACGCGAAAGGTAAAGGAAAATAAGAACAAACATAAAAGCATAATCTACAACCCGTAATATTTGAAATGTAGTATTTTTCCAATCTGTGAAAAAACCAATTAAGTGCAATTTGCGCTATTCAATTTTTACTTTTAAAACTTTTAAGATTCGGCACAACAAA
>JADLEN010000292.1 GCA_020846105.1 Chitinophagaceae bacterium
ATTCTTGTCCACATCCCTTGTTCTTATGGAATTTTAAAGGATTTACTTTTATCAGAAATGAAAAAAGGCAATATACATCCACGTGACATAAGCGTTTTATATGACAACACTCTAAGATTTCGCCCAAACAATAGTAAAATAATGAAATGTGATCTAAATTTAAGTGGATACTATCAAACAAATATTTTTGCTTTAAATAGTTACTCCAAACCACCAAACTATTTAGCAATAAATAAAATGAGGAGTGACCTTTATATTGTTCCGTTGGAAGTAGATGAAGCCAAACAAAAATTTTGTAAAGACAAAAATATTAAAGTTTGGGAATTCGGTTTTTTTGGATGTCGTTAATTTTTAAATATGAACAATTCTGTTTTAATTCAATCTAGCAAGTTCGAACCAAGTACTGATGCAGTGTGTGATTGGTTGTACTTTATATGTATATCCGACAGTCTATTGCGTATTAATGATGCTTACGAAGTGCAAACAATTACATTGCGTATTTCAAATACAGATAATCAAATCTCATTAAAAAATGAATCAATTGGATTTGACTCAAAGAATATAAAAAATTATTGGTATAGAAGGGGTTTGTTTTCACACCAACAATTAATAGCCAATAGTATGTATCAAAAATTGGGTATTGGAGGGGTGAAATTTTTTGAAAGAGAAATTGATTTTTTGCTATCGGCAGTGAATAGTGGACTAAAACAAATACATAATGGAATTAATAAAGCACAAGACAATTATACAAATAAAATACAAAATTTAAGATTCGCTAAAATAGCGAATTTGAATATTCCAGACACCATTGTATGCTCTGATTTTACAACTCTAAAAGCATTTTCAAAACAATATTCATTAATCATAACAAAACCCATAAATTTTAGTTCATTCGATTTTCTTAGTTCTGACAATAAAATAATTTCAATTTTTAATAGCACAAATCTACTAGATATTGAAAAGGTACTATCAGCGGAACGTCAATTAAACAATAAAAATTTCTTACCTAGCCTATTCCAACAATACGTAGAAAAGAAATTTGAATTACGGATCTTTTACCTTAATGGCCAATGCTATTCAATGGCTATTTTTTCACAATCCAATGCAAAGACAAAAATTGATTTTCGCAATTATGATTATGAACGGCCAAATAGATGCGTGCCATACCAATTGCCCAAAGAAATCGAACAAAAAATCAATGCTTTTATGCACGCCGCCGACCTGAATTGCGGTTCATTAGATATGATTTATAGCACCGATGACCAATATGTTTTTCTTGAGGTGAACCCAATTGGACAATACCAATGGCTCACGAATAATTGCAATTATTTTATAGATAGGTTAATAGCCCAAACCCTTACTCAATAAGCTTATGAACAAGCTAGAAGCATTAGATTATTTAGAAAATTTACGCAAAGGAGATTCTCCCGAAAAGATACAATTCAACTTTTTGTTTGCAGAATTTTCTGCCCAAGAAGATGGCGAAGAAATTGACGTATCAACCAACCCGTTAGTATTTGGCAAATACAATGCCCAAAAATCAAATTCTTACCCATTTTACAAACCCTATAGTAAGACTTTTGACATTACCCTAATAGAAAAAGATGTCCAAAACCATGTTTAAATTTTATGCCAATTGCATATTGGTGAAAGGCGCAAATCGCAGCACAATATGCGACCTTCAACGCAACAAGTTTCATTTTATACCCAACAGCATCATAAGGTTGTTGCAGGGCGATTTGATTGATTCTACTACAATCCTAAAAAAATTAGACGAAGAAGACAAAATCCTTTTCGATGAATACATAGAGTACCTTTTGGAACGAGAACTAATATTTGAATGCGAAACTGAATTGATAGAGCATTTTCCGACACTATCAATAGAATGGGATTTCCCTTCGCACGTGAGCAATGCTATATTTGACGCTGAAAATGAATTGCTTTTTTTCAATCAAACATTGATTGAGCAATTAGAAATTTTGTGCTGCAATTATTTTCAAATTCGTTTTTATAAAAAAACTACAAATGTAGAAATAGAGCGTATTTTACAGCTAGTGATGCCAAGTCAAATTAAAGGAATTGATTTAATCATTGCAGCCGACGTTGAAAATGATAATTTTGAATCATGGCTAATTGACCTTGTTAATAAAAACAGAAAAATTCGTTGCCTTACAATACACTCAGCTGAAAAAAATGAAAAGCTTCAAGGCGAAAACTTTGGATTTGGTACAATTTTAAAAGTAAAGGAGGCAGTGCAAAACACAAGTCATTGCGGTGCCATCCACCACTCATATTTTTCCCTAAATATCGAAACCTTCACCGAATCACAACACTATAACACTTGCCTTAACCGCAAAATTTCAATTGATACTGAAGGCAACATCAAGAATTGCCCAAGTATGGCCAAAAGCTATGGCAACATAAAAGACACAAAGCTTATAGATGTAGTAAATAACCCTGATTTTCAAAAAGTATGGCACATCAAAAAAGATGAGATTACAAAATGTAAGGATTGTGAGTTTAGGCATATCTGTACCGATTGCAGAGCCTATATTGAAAATCCTGAAGACCAATATTCCGCGCCACTTAAATGTGGCTATAACCCATACACTTGTGAATGGGAAGAATGGAGTACCAATCCACTCAAGCAAAAAGCCATAGAATACTATGGAATGCAGGAGTTAGTAAAAAAACAAACCCAATAAGATAGACTATTTGAAACGTTTCCCCCACAACATACAGCCTAACATAATGGATTGCGGTGCTACTTGCTTACGCATTATTGCAAGATATTATGGCCGTAGTATTCCAATATCCTTTCTCAGGCAAAGAAGCCATACTGGTCGTGAAGGGGCAAGTCTATTAGGTATATCTAAAGCAGCCGAAGAAATTGGCTTTCGAACAATGGCGGTCAAAATCAATTTTGAAAAATTACAAAATGATGCACCATTACCGCTCATCGCCCACTGGAATCAAAACCATTTTGTAGTCGTTTATAAAATCAGCAAAACAAAGGTTTATGTTTCTGATCCGGGTAATGGTTTGCTTACTTATACCCACGAAGAGTTTTTGAAGCGTTGGATAAACAACACAGCCAATAAACAAACAGAAGAAGGCATTTGCCTCCTCTTTGAAACCACACCTGCTTTTGCAGAAGTAGATATTCCCGATGCCAAAGAAGACAAGATAGATACCAAAGCTTTCCTGCTGCATTACATCAAACCGCATCAAAAGCTGATGCTACAGATTTTACTCGGTTTGGTAGTCGGTAGTATTTTGCAATTGGCGGTCCCTTTTCTTACCCAAAATATTGTCGATACAGGCATCTACAAAAAAGACCTCAACTTTATTTGGCTGGTATTGGCAGCACAGCTAATGCTCACCATTGGGCAGTTGGCACTGGAGCTGATGCGAAGCTGGATGATGTTGCACGTGAGTAGTCGCATCAATATCTCTCTAATTTCCGACTTTTTCATCAAGCTGATGAAGTTGCCTATTCGCTATTTCGACACCAAACTTTCGGGAGACTTGATGCAACGCATACAAGACCATCACCGAATCGAAAACTTTCTCACAAGCACTTCACTAAGTGCTTTGTTCTCACTCTTCACACTTTTTTTATACGGTTTCGTATTAGCTTACTACAACCTTACGCTTTTTGGCATTTTTGTTTTGGGTAGTAGTTTATACATAGGCTGGATATTATTTTTTCTGAAACGCAGAGAAAAGCTCGACTACAAACATTTCCAACAAGCTGGGGAAACCAACAGCAAAGTGATGGAACTCATCAACGGAATGCAGGAAATAAAATTGCACAATGCCGAGCAGCAAAAGCGTTGGGGTTGGGAGCGTATTCAGGTAAAATTGTATCGCATCAGCTTACAATCTTTAACGCTGGAGCAAACACAGGCAATTGGTTCAAAAATCATCAATGAAGTCAAAAATATTTTCACAACGGTAGTGGCTGCTAAATTAGTAATAGATGGGCAATTGACTTTGGGAATGATGTTGTCTATTTCTTACATCATCGGCCAATTGAATAGCCCTGTATTGCAATTGGTAGGCGTTATTAAAGCTTGGCAGGATGCTCGCATTAGCTTGGATAGGCTCACAGAAATTCACCAAAAAGAAGAAGAAAACAATCTGAACAAAAGCCATCAAAAAGGGAAGGAAATTGCCCAAAATCCCTTTTTGCCTATTCCCGATACACACAATATTCTGCTCGAAAAGGTATCCTTTAAATACGATGAACTTTCAGCAGAAGTGTTGAAAGAAATTAACCTACAAATTCCTTCGGGCAAAGTAACAGCCATAGTGGGCAGCAGCGGAAGTGGCAAAACAACTTTGCTCAAATTGTTGATGCGCTTTTATGAACCAAGCACAGGAAACATATTTATTGAACGTACCAATCTAGCCCAAACGGATATGCAGGATTGGCGACAATGCTGTGGTGTGGTGATGCAGGAAGGATTTATATTTAATGATACCATTGCTGGTAACATCGCTGTGGGTGAAGATGTACCTGATTGGGACAAGCTCAATCACGCCGCCTCAGTAGCGAATATCAAATCCTTTGTCGATAGTTTGCCGCTTGCTTTTAATACAAAAATTGGACAGGAAGGGATTGGCATAAGCACAGGACAAAAGCAACGACTATTGATAGCAAGAGCAGTCTATAAAAACCCCGACATTATCTTTTTTGACGAAGCCACTTCTGCACTTGATGCCAATAATGAAAAAGAAATTATGGCACATCTCAAAGAATTTTATCAAGGTAAAACAGTTGTGGTGATTGCCCACCGATTAAGTACGGTAAAAGATGCCGACCAAATTGTGGTGTTAGACAGTGGCAAAATTGTGGAAGAAGGCAATCACGAAAGTCTTGTGGCTCTGAGAGGATATTATTATGAATTGGTGAAAAATCAGCTGGA
>JADLEN010000293.1 GCA_020846105.1 Chitinophagaceae bacterium
TTGCCCAAATTTCAATAAACCTCCGATGATAATAGGCATCAAAACAAAAAGGATAATTATACCAAAAACCAAGTCATCATTACCCTTTGGGTGTGCAAATTTTGGCCAACCAAAATCGTGTATGCCGAAATATCCGGTTGCTATCGCAAGTGCTATCCAAACATAGCCGAGTAGTTTTTTTATAGTATTCATAAGTCTGTTTTTTTAAAATTAAAAGATTAGTCTTCTACTTGTTTGTCCTTGTTATTGATATAAACTAAGCCAATAATAAAACAAACACTTGTAACGATTATAGGATACCAAAGTCCTTCCAGGTACGGTTTATCAAAGGGTAAACTTGCATTTGCCTTTTCTGCAATCACGTTAGCATCTTTGGCTTTTGATGCCAGATAAGTTGCCACAGCGGGCAATAAACCACCAAAAACACCATTACCAATATGATAGGGTAGCGACATTGAAGTGTATCTGATTTTTGTCGGAAACAATTCTACCAAGAAAGCTGCAATAGGCCCATAAACCATTGTTACGAACAGCACTTGAATGAACACCAAAAATATCAACATCCATCTATCGCTATCATTTATGGTTATCGTTTTTGCAGTTGTTATTTTAGCCTTGCCATCAACAATTTTTGCTATTCCATTTTCTAAAGTTATTGTGTTGATTTCATTTAGGTGCGTGCCATCTTCATAATATTTATCAATCGTAATTACAGAATCAAAACCGCTTGTTTTTTTATTTTCGACTAATGCGCCAACTGTTGTTGTTTTATCCACCACTTCCGTTTTGTTTTTCAAATTCACGGTTTGGTACATTTTTTCATAAATAGGGCGGTAGGCAAAAATGGCAATAAGCATACCTCCTAGCATTATTTTCTTTCGGCCTATTTTGTCAGACAAGGCTCCAAAAATTAGGAAGAAGGGAGTGCCCATTAGCAAGGCAATAGCCATTAAGGTATCTGATTGCATTTTATCTACCGAGCATATTTTTTCAATAAAGCTCATTGCATAAAACTGCCCAGTGTACCATACAACACCTTGCCCCATTGTGGCACCAAACAATGCCAACAATACAAATTTGAAATTCAACTTATTTCCAAAGCTTTCTTTCAATGGGTTTTTAGCCGTTTTGCCTTCTGCTTTTACTTTTGCAAAGAGTGGCGACTCATGCATGTTTTTGCGAATGATATAAGATACCAAAACCATAAAAATGGACACCCAAAATGGAACACGCCAGCCCCATTCTGCAAATTGATCTTTGCTAAGAACGAGTCTTGTGCCCATTATTACTAATAACGACACAAACAGACCTATAGTAGCAGTGGTTTGAATCCAAGATGTCCAATATCCTCTCTTGTCCGATGGGGCATGTTCTGCAACATATGTAGCAGCTCCGCCATACTCGCCTCCAAGTGCCAAGCCTTGTAATAAGCGTAAGAGCAATACCATTAGCGGTGCTAAGAATCCAATAGTTTCGTAAGATGGAATACAGCCGATAGCAAAGGTGGCACCACCCATAAGCAAAAGGGTAACCATAAATGTATATTTACGACCGATTAAGTCTCCCAATCTGCCAAAGAAAAGGGCGCCAAATGGCCTTACTACAAAGCCTGCTGCAAATGTGGCCAAGGTAGCCAAAAAGGCTGCTGTTGGGTTTTCTGATGGGAAAAATTTTGTAGAAATAATGGTGGCCAAACTACCAAAAATGTAGAAATCGTACCACTCTATAAGGGTACCTACCGAGGAGGCACCAATGATTTTCCAGAGTCCTTTAGTTTTCGTGCTCATGTCAATATATTTTGTTTAAAGTGTAGAATTATTTAGAGAAAAATATGCGTTTGAATTACGAATTCGCCTTTGCTATCATTTCTTACAATACCACCAGTTGTATTTGTTTGGTACAATGGTCGATTGGAATATTGTAACGTGATTTTTGCATTGTGATTGCTAATAAAATAATTCACCCCTAAATCATACTGAAGAGAAGGAGTGCCGATTCTTTCAAAACTTTTCAGGGTAGAACTAGCGTAGGGCATAAAAGAGCTTCCGTCTTTCATATTCCCAAATTTGTAACCAAACTGAGTGTACCAAATAGACCCTGTGCCAATAGTGGGTTGTGCATTTCCTGCACCATTAAAGCTTTCGCTAGTAGCCACAGCATTGGTGTGCAAATTTAGAATACCAATGTTTCGTAAGTAATTAGGACCAAAATTGTAATTGTAATAAACACCGTACAAACTGAAAGCAGTTCCCTTTGCTTTATTCAGTGGCTTGTCCCAAAAAAAGTCAATACCAATGCAGGTTTGGTTGTGTCTTGATACGATTGTATCGTTGTTGAAGATATGCGCACTGCCAGTTGCCTGAGCTTGTGTATAAAATCCCGCACCGATATTTAGTACTTCTTTTTTGCCCAAATAGGTACCCACGAAATAAGGTAAAGTATTGCTTTCTTTATCTTTAAACATATAATCGACATAGCCAGAAAATGCTGCTTTTTCATTAAGTACATTCACTGCAATAGCATCTGGTTTTAGGCCTGCTTTTGTTGGGGCCACACCATTAGCAAAAGGTTTATTTACCGCAAAACGATAATCTATACGATCTAATTGTCCTTTTGCATAAACACCAAATTGACGCGCAAACTGGTCTGTAGCTTCTATGTTGTACCAATTGAAAATCGGAGCGTCCATGGTCATAAAATTCAATGTTGAAGCACTACTTAGCCTACTTACTCCATTCCAATAATGCAATCCTGTGCCGATATAAAGTTTCTTTTTCACCACTGCATATTCCGACCAAGCATCATGGATATATAATTGTGCACGTTTGCCCCCTTGGCCACTAGCACTAGCTCCTGAGCCCAAAGTTCCTGCGGCACCACCGTTAATGAACGATTGATTATTAATGCCAAAATGAGTAAGAATTAAAAAGCGAGGGGAAATTTGTGAATAAAGCAAAACCCTAGACCTGCGCAAGGAAATATCCATTGCATCGCTTTGAAGGTTTCCATTGATGTCTTTAGTTCCTGGATTGTTTTCGGTATTGTTAATCCAGAATTGATGCCAGGTTATCAAGCGGATATATTTGCTGCCATCTGAATTGAGATCGAGCTTCATGCCCGAACCGTAGTTTTCGCCATTTTGCGCTTGTGCCATGAGTGAGGCAAAAGAGACCAATGCAGCAGCAATCAAGTGTTTTGTTTTTTTCATTGCTTTTTACTTTTGTTGTGAATAATTAATTGACACTTCAAAA
>JADLEN010000294.1 GCA_020846105.1 Chitinophagaceae bacterium
CGCAAAAAAGGCTTCAGCGGGGTATCCACTGCCATCTGGCGCAGACTCAGCTTTGGGTGCTGCTATTGGGCTTTGCCTACCGCATGTACCAAAAAAAACACCACCACCCAACCACATGCCACATTCCCCTCCTCGGAGGGGCTAGGGCTGGGTAAAAACAAAAAAAGCAACCACCTACTCAGCGATTGCTTTTTCCTTGTAGCTCCTATGCACAAATGCAGCAGTAGCTTGAATTCTTTATTCCTTCATCACCTTAGTAGTATACACATCGCCTGTTGCTGTTTTCAAGCGCAGCAAATACATACCCGACGGCAGCTCGGCAATGCCTATTTGTGCTTTATTATTTTGTGTAGTTATGCGCTTCACTTCTTGGCCTACAATGTTGTACAAGCGCAGCTCAGTGCTGCTTTGCAAGCCTTCAATATTGATATAATCATTAGCAGGGTTAGGATAAACCTTAAAACCCTGCGAAGCAAGCACAGACTGCTGAGGAATACTTGTTTTATCGCACTCAGGGTCGCTTGGCCCTAGGCAGCCATTGCTATCCAAGCGTATGAGCCAAGCTTTTTGACTTCCATAAGAAGGAGTACCATAGGTTTCGTTTCGATAAACCCCTGCAATTAAGAATCCTTTATCGGGCATGCGGCAAAAATCAAAAGAGCCCCAGCTGGAGTATATACGAGAGGTATCCCCAATATCTTTGGGTGGTATAAGCCTGCGTTTGTACAGCAAGCTACCATCTGCCCGATAACGACTGAATAAATAATCTCTAAAATCATAGGCATAAGATAGAGAATCGGTACTATATTGATGAATCATTACAATGCTGCTGTCTTCTAGCTCCATCATCCTGTCTGGCCGAGAACCAAAAGAATGATTAAAGGTTTCTATTTCTTTTTCCCAGAGCCTATTGCGTGCCGCATCTAGTTTGATGAGTTTTTGCTTCCCCAAAGGGTCTGTAGCTGCACCTGTGGGGTAAAAATCATACACATTACCTGTAGTAAGGTACAAGTAGCCTCCATCGGCAGTTGCTATGCCGCAAAAGATCGTAGCCTCGCAGTCATACATCCATTTTATGGGGCTTGCATAATGCCATTGCGCTACGCCCGAAGTATCTGTTGCTATTATTAAAGATTGAATTTTGTAACTAGTGTCGTACCAAGACATATAGCTTTGAGTGGAACCACCATAAAGCAGATATTTGTTATTGATAAATACAAAATCAAGTTTAGTCCTATTACTTAATATCCCATTCACACTATAATTTTTCTTCCAAATTAGATTAAGTGAAGTGTCAAATTTCATCAAAAGATTTCTATTTGTATCTAGATAAGAACTAAAATCATTTCCCGCTACAATAATATGCTCTAGGCCATCATAGCTTATGGCATTCAAAAAACTTAAAGAATCCTTTGCAAGGGGGACAGCCTCAAGTATATCAATAATATTTTGTATGTTTCCATTGCTGTCTATAGTTATCAAACAAGAACCATATTGTGCACCCGAAACAAACCTAGCCACAAGGATGGAATACAAATTATCGTGTATTTTTTTTAACCCATTTGCTATTGCATATATTTTCTTGTACGGATATTCTGGATGTCTTAAAATCTGCTCAGCTTGCAGTTCTCCAAGTGCATTAAGACGCAAAATTTTTGTTTCTTGCTCTTTTGTTACACTATCTATGGCCAATGACGCAGACATAAAAGAACCCATTGCGCCCCTTGGTGCTACGGATTGTATTGAAACATTACTGCCACCTAGGGTATATACCTTATTAAATACCTGCTGTGCAAAAAGCGAAGCATTACTAAAAAAAAACAATAAAAGTAACAGCCCCTTGGGGCTGTTACTTTTATTGTTTTTGTTACGCTTATTGTTTGATAAGTTTTCCATAAGAAGGATTTTCATTTTGAAAATTAACTCGATACCAATAAATCCCAGAGGCCCAATTAATAGTGTTGATATACATAGGCGTATCCTCTTTTACTTCGCCTTGAAAAACCGCACGTCCCATAAGATTGAAAACAGAAATCAAGCCTTGTTTCTTGCTCGCTACGGTCAACACATTTGAAATAGGGTTTGGAGCCAATAAAACTAAATTTTCATTTTTAATCTCATTGATATTGGTTTTGGAATAATAACAATCGGGTACAATTTTAAAATCGTGAAAACCAATAGAATCATTTTCAAAACACCTTAGTCCGTATATGTCATAATTCTCGGTTATTGGCCTACAGACAAAACAAGGATTGGGTCTAATGTTGCTAAGGTTGCCAATAAACTCTATTATTTTACCACCAAAAGTAAAGCTTAATGGAAAACTTTCGGTCAACATTGTTCTGAGCGCAATACCATTGATCGTATCCAATCCTACTTCTACTACAGTCATTTTTATAGAACATTTTGTGGTGTCTATTACCGCCTCTAAGCCTTCTATATCCCATGACTCACCCACTTTTTTATTAAAATCATACAACACCGTAAAACCCTTCAATATTGGGCGATACCAATATACAACTCCACTATCTTCGTAAGTAATCATTGTACGATTATAGCTACTAATTGTATCAAAAGGATTCCCCTTAGATTGAATTATTGTGCATAATTTATCTTTTATGGTAATAGTATCTACCACATTCCACTCGCTAGGACTTTCGGCTGCACTAAATGGCGCCAATTGAGTATATACCCATTTTGTACCTACAGGCGCCCATTTTTGGGCAGAGGCTAAAAATGGGAGGCAATAAGCACCCAATAAAGCAATTATGAAGCAAGCTAAATTAGCTTGCTTCATAACAGATACCGTCTTTCTTTTTTTATTGTTTGATAAGTTTTCCATAATACAGAGTTTTACCAGCTTGAAACACTTCGTAAAGATATACACCGCTCGCCCATTCTGTAGCTAA
>JADLEN010000295.1 GCA_020846105.1 Chitinophagaceae bacterium
ACAATATCATCTGAACCATTATAATTAGACTTGGGACTACAAATTTTCCAATGAGTGGCATGAGCTAATTCATGTATAGTAGTACCGTGTGTATTATCTATTCTTCTTTCGGGGTTATATAGTTTTATAAAATTATTAAGCCCAAGAAATCTTTTCCAAGGAGCAGCAACTCCATTATCCCCATTCGATTGATTATATGCTGCAATTTTTAATTGTGGGTCAAAAATATTGTCGTTTGTTGGCGGTCTTGTCAATCCGTCAATATTTAAATAATAATATTGATGCGCTGCTCTAAAGATTCTTGCATAAAACATTTGAGAGCCTGTATTGAGATCCAAATTCCAATTTCCTTTTTGTTTTGGACCATCATAAACTGCTTGCCCATAAGTTTTGCTCCTTATGCTAAAGTGTTTCCTATCCCACTGAATAGAATAGTTAGCATCTTCTTTGTATTCTCCATCGCAAGAAAAATCACCGTTATTATTTGTTAAGCCTCTTTTAGTCTCGAACCATCTACGTGCGCGTACTTCAACTCCTTCAACTCCAACATATACATTATGTATATTGTCCCAAACCCTAATTCTTCCTGCTGGTCTCCATTTGCTTTTTCTGGTTGTTTTTAACTGACTACCGCCAGGGTTTGTTTCAATATTTAAGCCCACCAATCTGAAAGCCTCTGCTGTTAGAGCTTCTTGGAAATCTTCATACAAATCGCCTTGAAACATTGCTGGTAGCAATTCATCTTGGGTTGGAATGTACAAATTAGCCAACAATGTTGAACCAATACCACTTGGTAATGTTTGGTTAGCTTTAATGGCAGCAAATTGCGCAGTTACACAAGAGTCACATTGTCCTTCTTCATGTCTGTAATAGGTTCCGCTTGTTGTTATCTCGTAGTCGAGCGGGTAAGGATAGTAAACTACATCCGAATCTTGTTTTAGAATGCTTAATTGTAATTCATCTTGAACATTAATTTTGATGTATTTATTCGTTATTCTTACAGGAGATTGCATACCCGGATAATTTGCTTTAATGCTATCGAATGCATTACTCATGTTTTCAATAGTAAAGGGGTTAGGTAATTGGTTTCCCAACACAATTACCCCATCAACTTGTTGTTTGTTATTACTGGTTTTTACACCATTCTGTTCGCTTTGTTTAGTTGTTTCCTTCTTACAGGAGACAAATCCAATGGCAACAAACATTATTGCTGTTACACTTAAAATTATCTTTCTCATTTTACGAAATTGGCCCTCAGTATTTTTTATCGAGCCTGCACTGTGTTGGTTAAAATAAAATTGTTACTCTTTTTTTTTGTATGCGTGGCTTGCTCTGCGCCTATTTGAGTATTATTTACCAACTACCAACCTCTTGCCTTACTATCGATACACCAAGGATGCATCCTTTACAAGCAAAATTTGTACCGGTTGAAAATTACCGCTACCCATTTCATCAGGCCGATTAATAAACTACGTATACCAAAAGCCCCAACAATGCGTTGGGGCTTTTTTTTTGGCCTAGAATTACTGGAAATATTTGCGCGTTACAACTGTTGTAGTAGGTATACATTATATCACCAAAACAAACTTGCAGTAGTGTGGCAAACTAATATTAACCCTTCATCAATTTGCCTTTTGCAATTACTTGCCCCTCTTGTAATATTTGATAAAAATAAACACCCGCAGACCAGTTGCTTACATTGATTTTTTGATTGCCTTCGTTTAGCTTTTGTGCCAAAACTTGCTGCCCCATTAGGTTGCTAACAATTAATGTAGCCGCTGCCTTATTTGTGTTTTGGTATTTGATGTCAAAAAAATCTGTTGCAGGATTGGGCGAAATATTCAAATCTTGCAGTGCATTAAATTCATCAATAGAACTGGGTACATAATCGCAATAGGGTACAATTTTAAAATCGTGGAAGCCAATATCTGGATGGTCGAAACAACGCAATCCCCAAAAATCATCCGATTCGCTTACTGCTTCACAAGCATAATAAGGATCAGGTCGTGGTCTTTCAAGATGACCAATATATTCAACTACAGTACCACTAAACCCTCCTCCAAACATTGCCCCAGAAAGATAATCTATCTTGATGTTCATTCTACGCAGCGGAAACCCATTAATAAAAACGGTGTCTTTTGCCAATACGCTTGCAGTTAAGGTACAACCAATTGTATCCGTTGAATACTTGTAACTTTTGACACCAAAAATCTCCCAAATTTCACCCACATTTTTATTAAAATCGTAAAGCACCGTAAAAGAATCTAAATGCGGGCGATACCAATACACTACACTATTGCTGTCGTAAACATTTATGGCATAAACTGCACGAGATTCTTTAATCTCTGGCACGCAACTAAATGTGCGGCACATTTTACCTTTTTTAACTATAGAATCTGTTACGGTCCACAGCACTGGCTGGTCGGGCAAATAGCCTAGCGTGCTACCAGATTTCATTGTAAAAGTAAAGGTAGCGCCAACCGGAAACCATCTTTGGGCTTGCGTTTGCAATGCTAATAACAAGACAAAAACAAGGGTAATTATTTGTTTCATAAATGCAGCTTTATTATTAAAGAGAAGCGAGAAATGTTATTGATATTGAAACAAATTTAATGAAAAA
>JADLEN010000296.1 GCA_020846105.1 Chitinophagaceae bacterium
AACCAATGCCCCCAACTCAATGGGCAATAGACCCTACACATTCTGACATAGGCTTTAAGGTAAAGCACATGATGTTTACCAACGTATCGGGCAAATTTGATGGTTTTGAGGCCAGCGCCGAAACCGAAGAAGAAAACTTTGAAGGTGCAAAAATTAGCTTCTCGGCAGATGCTAGCAGCGTAAACACAGGCAACGCCGACCGTGATAAACACCTAGCGAGTGGCGATTTTTTTGATGCAGCACAATTTCCTAAATTGAGCTTTCAATCTACAGCGTTCAAAAAGGTGAATGACGACAATTATGAATTGCACGGCGATTTATCTTTGCACGGAATTACAAAAAACGTACAATTGGCGGTAGAATATGGAGGCATAGGCAAAGACCCTTGGGGCAATACCAAAGCGGGTTTCAGTGTTTCGGGCAAGTTCAACAGAAAAGATTTTGGACTGAGCTGGAATGCTGCACTAGAAACAGGTGGTGTGCTAGTGAGCGAAGAAGTTCGCGTATATGCAGAAATACAATTGGTGAAACAAGCTTAAAAATAAATGGACAGAATACAAATACTCGTTGTGGGCAGGAACAAAGAAATTGTTCCTGTACTGCAACGATTGATAGACAAGAACGAAGCCTGGCAATGCACTGCCACTTACGAAGACGAAGAAGCCATACTAGCCTTTCAGCAAATGCAATACGATATAGTGCTGCTAAGTAGCGGTATAGAAGAAGAAAGCGAAACCAAGCTGCGCAATATTTTTCAGTTTCAGCAGCCCGAGATTATCATCATTCAGCACTATGGTGGTGGTAGTGGCTTGTTGGAAAACGAAATCCGTCAGGCGCTGGACCAACGTGATGCAGATAACAAAGCACGGTTTAATTTTTTTAAGGGCAGCTTCAATTAAGGGCTTATCCGTTTTTTAGCGGATGCCTTTCTTCCCAAGCGCCTTCTTGCTCGTGTTGGAGGTTTATTTTACTATTGACCAAGGCTCGGATACATACATTGCCTACAAACAAAAAAGTGGGCAAGTAGCGTGGCGTGCAGCCTAGGCGGGCTTTGGCTTCTAGTGCCGTACGGCCAAGATTAAGTTTTTGTTTTTGGTGCAGTATGGCTTGCTCTATACTAAAATAAAGAATGTTGAAGTACAGGCTCAGCGCAGCATTGCGCTCATAATCGAAGCCTATATAAAACATATCGAAACAGCTAGCGTGCAGCCATGCCGATGCAAAAGCCACCATGTTTTCTCCTTCATAAAAGGCCCACACCTTTAACGTAGCATCATACTTCTTTTTTAGCTCGGGCAAAAAAGCCTCGTTGAGCAGTCCTAAGCTTACAGCTTGGCGGCTGCTTACCTGCTTGTACAAGGCATAAAGCTTGCTGGCATTGGCACTTACCGCTTCGGCGTTCAATTCTTTTATAGTAAGCGTACTAGCCGCAGCACGCACTTTGCGCAGCTTTTGGGCATACTTGTGTTTTAATGCTTTTTCATAATCGTCAAAGCTAGTCCAGTCTTTGGGCAGTAGCATTTCCATAGATATGTCGTTGCGGAGCTGGCTATAATGCGGTGCAAAATTCTGGAAATAAGGTACCAAATCTTGCGGCACATCTTTGATAAGGGTGGCCATAGCACCACTCTCTTTGGCCACAGCTTGTATCATAGCTTCGTAAGCACGGTAGGCCTGTAAATGGCTAAGGTCTGTGGTATAAAAATTACTGATATCGTGCCGAAACAAATGGCCCGCTATGAGCAAGCTAGGCTTAAAAATATTGAGGCACACAGGCGCTATACTGGCCTGGTAGCCACCTAGCAAGCCCGTGTTTAGGTGCTTTGGCAGCACATTCAACTGTTGAAAATAAGCAAGTGCTTCGGGCTTGGTCTCTGTGCCGTACAAGGCATAGTAGCAGCGCAGGTCGGGCAGGTGTATATGCTCATAAAGGCTTAGTGCATCGCTACGTAGGGCATGGCCTTGGGGCAATGCAGCATCCCAACTAGCAGGCAATTGGCTACTACTTGTATATATCTTTAGGGCTTGGCGTTTGCTACACTTTATTTTCATAAAAAAGGAGAAGGGCAAAGTAAAGTCTTTTGCCCCTCAAGTAATATCGATGTTTTGTTTTTTAAGATCGCTATAGCATCCTAGCCGGGCACTATTACTTTTTGGGCCAATGGCCACACTGCAAACTGCAATACAGGCCCACAAGCTGTAGCCTCGCCATCTTTCTGAAACAGCTTCAGCCTTGGGTGGCTTATTTCTATTTCTTTGGCTCGGAAACGCTCTACGTACTTACTGCTGAGCAATGTGCCACGCAGCATGCGCAAGCCCAAGAAGGCACCCAATATTTTAGGAAATTTATTTACCACCACCACATCTAGCAAGCCATCTGTATAGCTTGCATCTTCGGCTATTTTAAAGTTGTAGCCAAATTGCCGGCCGTTGGCCACGCTTATAAAAAAGGCGGTACGCTCATAGGTTTTACCATCTATTTTTAGGCTCCAAGTCCAGTCGTTGTACAACCACAGATACTTGGTAATAAGCCAGGCATACACTGCTAGGCCACGCCGCTCGCTAGTGTTGAAACGCTTGCACACCAGCGCATCGAAACCCACACCGGCATTGCTGCCAAACAGTTGCCCGTTTACCTGCCCAATGTCTATATGCTGCACTAGGCCAGCATTTAGCAATGCTATTGCAGCTGCCATATCCATAGGTATTTGCAGGGTACGTGCCAGCCCATTGCCCGAGCCCATAGGCACTATGCCTAGCGCCACGCCACTACCTTGTAAGCCCCGTAGCACGTCATTTACAGAGCCATCGCCACCTACAGCCACCACCACATCTGCGCCATTTTTTGCAGCCAGCTGTGCTAGCAGCGCACCATGGCCGGCATACTCGGTATATTGTATTTCGTAGTTACACGCATCTTTTTGCAGCACAGTATCTATAGTAGCTTGCAATTGCTTGTTGCGCTCTGTGCCTGCCCGGGGGTTTACAATAAATATTATTTGCCTCACGAAACCTGTGCTTTCAGACTCATGTCTAAACTCACAGCCTGGTGTATAAGGGCGCCTACCGATATGAAGTCTACGCCAGCTGCTGCGTAGCTTTGGATAGTGTCTTTGTTGATACCGCCAGAGGCTTCGGTTTCGTAGCGCCCATCAATGAGCATTACGGCACGCCCAACTGCATCGGCGTCGAAATTGTCGAACATTATTCTGTGCACGCCACCCTCTTTGAGCACCTGCCTTACATCGGCAATTTTGCGGGTTTCTACTTCTATAGGCAAGTCTAGGTTGTTTGCGGCAAGGTATTCTTTGGTTTTGGCTATAGCGGCTGCTATGCCGCCACAAAAGTCTATATGATTGTCTTTCAGCATTATCATATCGTATAGGCCCATACGGTGGTTGCTGCCACCACCTATAAGCACCGCGTCTTTTTCCATTTGCCTAAAAAGTGGTGTGGTTTTGCGGGTGTCCAAGATTTTTGTTTTATACCCTTCTAGTAGTTTCACATATGTGGCCGTAAGGGTGGCTATACCGCTCATACGCTGCATGCAGTTGAGTACTAGGCGCTCGCCTGTAAGTATGGTGTGTATTTTGGCTTCTACCTCAAATGCACGGTCGCCTATTTCCATCCTATCGCCATCTTTTTTTAGCGGGGTAAAAACCGCCTCGGGCTCTAGGTATTCGAAAATATTTTTGGCCACTTCCATGCCTGCTAGCACGCCAGGCTCTTTTAGCAGCAACACTGCTTTGCCTTTAGCGTCGGAGGCTATGGCGGCCAATGTGCTGTAATCTCCTGCACCTACATCTTCGCGCAGTGCAGCGGCTATAAATTCTAGGTATTTCATTGGTACTATTTATTTTTACTGGTACAGCACAAAGATATATTTATTAACGTATGGCGCCATCATTATTCTATCATCATTTGTTATATTGCATCAAAAAAAATTTTCTCGGCTATACTAACGTTTACCCACAAGCCTACGTCTATGTTATTACAAACAACTTTTTTTTACTTTTTAAATTTTTTACAATGAAAAAATTAAATCTACTTTTTGCTTTGGCAACAGGGCTCTTCTTCTTGAAGCCCCAGAGCGCTACCGCACAGGTTACGGCATTATCAGGATCTTTTTTAGATTCTTCGTTTATCTACTGCAAGTTGCCCAACAACCTTAGCTTCCAATTGGGCGGAACCGTAATAGGTACAGGAACAGCTACCGACTCTATAACAGTCAATGTAAACTTTGGCGATGGCTCAGACTCTACATTTAAGCGCCCGATATATTTTGGCTCACCAGGGTATTTTAATGCCTATCTCTATCACAACTACACCATTGCTGGTACCTACACTGCCCGTATGATAGCTGTAGCACCCAGCGGCGTAAGAGACACTTCTTATAGTAGCCCTTTTACCCTTAGCAATACTTGCGGCACCCTCAACGGATACCTATATATGGATGCCAACAGCAATTGTGTGAAAGATGCTACTGAAGACTCCTTATATTGGACGCCTATAGTAGCCATCAATACCACCACACTAGATACTATGAATTTGGGTTGGGCAGATATTTCCGGATACTATAGCCTTACGCTACCACCTGCCAATTACAACATTATACCCAACTACTACTACACTACCGGTGCATGCCTTACCAAAGCCAATACCCTTGCTACGCCTACCTGCCCCACTACTGGTGCTTATAGCCTTACGGTAGCTTCTGGTGGGTCTTACACCAAAGATTTTGCCTACTCTTGCACAGCACCTACCTTTTACGATGCCAAAATAAACGTTTCGGGCGGTTGCTTCTTCCCTGGCGACACTACGCTGCTGTATGTTTGGGGCGGCTCTTGGTCTTGGTATTATGCCTCCTCTTGCCTATCTATAGGCATTGGTACTACTGCTACTGTTACCCTAGACTCCAAGCTCAGCTACCTATCTGCCTACTACGGTACTACACCTAGCGTATCTGGTGCTACACTTACTTATACGCTCAGCACCGTGGCCGACCTCAACTTTTTCAACTCAGGAATAGTGGTACAAACCGCTACCACAGCCACTATTGGCGATACCATCCGTATCACAGGCTATATAGCGCCACTTGGCTCTCTTACAGACCCCAACCTTACCAACAACACCTACAACTACAAAAAAGCAGTGGTTTCTTCTTTCGACCCCAATATCAAAGAAGTATCGCCGCTAGGCAATGGCACAGCTGGCTATATCAAAGCCAATGAAGAAATGACCTACACCATCCATTTCCAAAACACTGGTACTGCCGCTGCGCGCAACATCACCATTGCCGACGTGATAGATGCCGACCTAGACATCAACAGCATCCACATACTTGGTGCTACACACCAGGCCAATATGTACCGCGAGGGTAGCAAAATAAAATTCCGCTTCGAAAACATAAACCTACCCGATAGCGGCAGCAACTACGCAGGCAGCATGGGTGCCATCACCTACGCCATCAAGCAGCAGAAAGACCTAGCACCCGGTACCGAAATGACCAACACGGCCGCTATCTACTTCGACTATAACGACCCCATCATCACCAACACCACCCTCAATACTATTAATATACCTACAAGTATCGAGAATGTGAACCTTGGCAACACAATGGCAAGCATTTACCCAAACCCTGCCAATACTAGCCTACAAGTGCAGCTCAGCAACAAGCAAGCATTTACCGCTACGATACACGACATGCTAGGCCGCGTGGCCTTGACCCAGGGCAGCAACAACGGCACTATGACCATAGACACCCAAAGCCTTACAGACGGCCTATACATCATATCTATAGCCGATGCCACTGGCCACAAACAAAGCAGCAAAGTACACATCAAGCACTAAGCACTTTGCAATAATTTTAGACAAAAAAAAGCCGCTCCACATTGGGGCGGCTTTTTTTTGCTTCGCAAACAATACTACTCATAACACATACACTCATAGCCCCTGTTCTGATACCCCCTAAGGTCGCCCACATTCAAGTTTTCTACACGCTCCATTTTTATATTCGTGTCTATCATCCGCACCACTACATTGGCCCCCAAAGCACTACTCTTTTCTTCAAAAGCCCTTAGCTCTTGCTTATAGCTCAGGTCGGCATCCACACTAGAGTCTGCACAAATAATAGCCGCATCCAGCACACTATCCCTACCATACACCACCGCCTGCGCCGTACTACAGCCAGTCCGTATGGTGCAGTCGCAAGTTTGTTTTCGCCAGCAGCCACTCATTACCATAGCCACCGCCAACACCAGCAGCCCCACCATCATTGTTTTTTTCATAGTCAAAAGCTTTAAAGAAATATCAAATCAAAAATACACAAGCAACACACACCATCCAAAAAATCCGCACTAGCCCCGCAGCGCACAGCAGCGCCAGAAAAAAAGCAAATACAGCCCACCATACCCTCTCTGACGCGCTCGCCGAGCTATGGCACACACTAGCCGAGCTATGGCATACACGCACCGAGCCTCTTTTTGCACATCCCAAGTCTTTGCCACAGCACCCCACCCATACCCTAGCCTATGCCAATAAAACCCACAAGCAACCCAACAAAAAGCCAGCCCATCCCAACAAAAAAAAACCACATCCAAACACTATTCATAAAAGAATATTTACTAATTTTGTACAGAGCGCCAAAACACCGCTCCCCCGCATATGGCACGCACACCCATCTCCCGCATCTACCCCTACCGCGACGCCCAGCTTATCCAATTTGCCGATAGCCTCTGCAACAGCGCCGAGCGAGACGCCACCCAGCTACAAGCCTACGGCGTATCTGCCACCAACATAGCCGACATCCGTAGCGCCCGCGAAGCCTTTGCCAACTACCCCACCGACCAAGAGCTCTACGGCGACCTACTGCACACCGGCCAAGAGCGCGACACCCAAGCCAGCCTACTAGCCCAAGCCCTGCGCCAGATATGCACCCGCGCCCAGCTAGCCTACGGCAGCAGCAGCAGCGCCTACCGCCTATATCACCTCGGGCCCATATCGGCCCTCAGCGCCCAAGAGCTCATCCGCGCCAGCCACTACATATGCCCACTAGCCCAGCAGCAGCTAGCCCAGCTAGCCCCCCAAGGCCTCACCGCCACCATCATTGCAGACACCCAAGCCATAGCCACCACGCTAGACACACTCTTAGACACCGAGTTTAGCATCCAGCAGCAGCGCCAGGCCGCCACCCACCACCGTATCGAGCTTGGCAACGCACTCTACATCCTACTCATCCCCATCTCCGAAAAAGGCAAACTCTGCTGGGCCTACACCAACGAAGCCCGCTACAACGACTACCTCCTAGTACCCTCCCAGCCCTAAAGTTCCACGTGAAACATCCGCATGCCTTTCGTGGGCGTGCCGCCGCCCCATCATCAGCGCTTGCTAGGGGGCGGCGTCAGGCTATCCGTTCCTACTCCGCCCCAAGGCCCACGCCGCAAAGGCTTCAGCGGGGTATCCACTGCTATCCTTCACGCTTTCGTGGGTGCTAGCCCCTAGCGCAGCACAAAAACCTCCGTGCCATATGTAAACAACAGCACCGCTACGCAACACGCCAAATTCCCCTCCATCGGAGGGGTGTCCGCAGGACGGGGTGGTAGCTAAGCAGCGCCAAAAGCTAGCACCCACGAAAGCGTGAGGGATAGCAGCGGATATCCTTTTGCCTTTTTCAGGCAAAAGATAGCAGCGGATAGCCCGGCCACGCCGCAGAGCCTTGGCAGCAAGGCTAGGCGTGGGCACGCCCCAATTATTCACTTATCATTATTCATTATTAGCCTTACCTTTGCCCCTATGTTTCCACAGTACGACGTGATAGTAGTAGGCGCAGGCCATGCCGGATGCGAGGCCGCAGCCGCCGCCGCCAACATGGGCAGCAAGGTATTGCTCATCACCATGAATATGCAAACCATAGCACAGATGAGCTGCAACCCCGCAATGGGCGGCATAGCCAAAGGCCAGATAGTGCGCGAGATAGATGCCCTTGGCGGCTACTCCGGCATAGTAAGCGACAAGAGTATGATACAATGGCGCATGCTGAACAAGAGCAAAGGCCCCGGCATGTGGAGCCCCCGCACCCAAAACGATAAGATGCTTTTTGCCAATACCTGGCGCGAGATGCTAGAGGCCACCCCCAATGTAGATTTTTGGCAAGACATGGTCACAAGCCTCATAGTTTCACGTGGAACAATAGAAGGAGTAATCACAGGCATGGGCCAAGAAATACGTGCCAAAGCAGTGGTGCTCACCAATGGCACCTTCCTCAATGGCGTGATACACGTAGGCGAAAAACAGTTTGGCGGCGGCCGCATGGGCGAGAGCAAAGCCACGGGCATCACCGAAGAGCTGGTAGCCCTAGGCTTCGAAACCGACAGACTAAAGACCGGCACACCACCCCGTGTAGATGGCCGCAGCCTAGACTATAGCAAGATGGAGATACAAGCCCCAGACGAAGATATCGTGGGCTTCTCGTACTTGCCCATAGAGCGCATCAAGCCGCAACAGCAACGCCATTGCTGGATAGCCTATACCAACCAAGAAGTGCACGACATCCTAAAGACGGGTTTCGACCGCTCGCCCATGTATGCCGGCCGCATAGAAGGTAGCGGCCCTAGGTATTGCCCCAGTATAGAAGACAAGATAAGTAGGTTTGCGGAGCGCGATAGGCATCAGCTTTTTGTAGAGCCAGAGGGTTTCAACACGGTAGAGATTTATGTAAACGGCTTCAGCACATCGCTACCCGAAGAGGTGCAACACGCAGCACTGCGCAAAGTACCTGGCTTCGAAAACTGTAAATTCTTCCGCCCCGGCTATGCTATAGAGTACGATTATTTTCCCCCCACCCAACTGCAATACACGCTCGAAACCAAATTGGTAAAGAACCTTTTCTTTGCCGGACAGATAAATGGCACCACCGGATACGAAGAAGCGGCTTGCCAAGGATTGATGGCGGGCATCAACGCGCACAACAATGCGCACGGAAAAGAACCCTTTTCGCTAAGCCGTAGTGATGCCTATATTGGTGTGCTCATAGACGACCTTATAAACAAAGGCACCGACGAGCCTTATAGAATGTTTACGAGCCGCGCAGAATTCCGCACGCTACTAAGGCAAGACAATGCCGATTTTCGCCTTACCCAAAAAGGCTACGACTTGGGCATTGCCAGCCAAGAGCGCTTGGATAATATGTTGCAGAAAAAAGCAGAAGTAGAAAAAATAAAAAAGGTGTTGCAAGAATGTAGCATCGGCCCCGAAATGATACATGACTTTTTAGTGTCGAAAAACTCGGCACCCCTCACCGAAAAAACAAGGGCTTACAAAATATTGCTTCGCCCAAATATCAATATCGAAGAATTGGTGGCAAATATACCCCAACTTAAAGCCGAAATTGGGAGCTTAAACCCACTGAGCCTACAGCAAGCAGAAATACAAGCCAAGTACGACGTTTATATCGAAAAAGAGCGCGAATTGGCCCTAAAAATGAGCAGTTTGGAGGATTTGATTATCCCAGACAGCTTTTCTTACGACAAATTGAATGCCTTGAGCAGCGAAGCCCGCCAAAAGCTAGAAAAGATAAAACCTAAGACCTTGGGGCAAGCAAGCCGCATTTCGGGCGTGAACCCGAGCGATGTGCAAATATTGATGGTGTTTATGGGCAGATAGTATTTCTATAAAAATGGAGCAAATAAAAAAGCCGACCAAAATTAATTGGTCGGCTTTTTTATTTCCATCAGAATCCAGTATTAATTCTGGATAGTAATTTTCTTATTATCGAAAGCATTGTCGGTAATAATCATCAAATAATAATTGCCAGTTGCAAAGCTAGCAGTGTTGATTTCGAATTTCTCGTTTTGTACATTGTTGTGTACTTCTGTAAATAAGGTACGGCCCAAAACGTCGGTGATACGGTAAACCACTTTGTTGCTTTTGGTAGCCAAAGCTACTTCTACAGTCATAGAACCTTTGGTAGCAGGATTTGGATAAACCACAGCAGCACCAAAATTGTTTGCAGTAGCCATAGTATTGATAGAAGAAGGTATATCCTTAGACATTAACAAGGCAACAGATGAAATTTCATTGAAACGATCGTAAAAAATAGAATCAACATTTACTGCATTTCCACCAGCAAATGGGAAAGGAGCAGCATAATTTAAAGGATCTCCAAAGAAAGTAGAGACATCAGAAACTGCTATACCTGTAGCTGTTTCATTGATAAATTTACCTGGTACAGAACCTGCATTTACCCACTGTGCATATCCGCGAGTGAAGAAACTATTACCTTCATTAACACCAATAAACAATGGAGCTGGCACTTCTACAGCAACATAATACCAAGAATTGCCACCAAGAATAACATCAATATCTTTTGTTGGGTCATCAAAATCAAGGAAATCAAGAGTAAGAGTTCTACCAGTAGAATCTAAGTTAGAGAAGATTTTGGCAGCTGTACCAACACCTACAAGCTCGCCAGATTGCATAATAGAATCTTTGTCACCACCAACACCATCTACCCATTTGAAGATATTTGCAGAAACTGCTACAGCTGTTTCTAGCGTTGGTAAGGTTTCATGAGAAAGAGAAAATTGAACTTTGCGAGCAGCATAACCACCATTTTTTACATAAAAAAGGTTGCCCATTACAAAACTAGTAGGAGAGGCAGTACCTGGACGGATACCAAGTGTTACATTAGGACGAGCATTTACAAAATCGTAAGATCCTTTGCAGAAGATAGAATCTGTAACATATTGAGTAACAACGGCTTTATTATCTTGTGGGAAATCATCAGTCATACCATAAGCAAGGGAATATCTGTGTTCGTATTTACCAGTAGTAGCAGGAGGGATGAGCTCGTATGTACCAGTACCAAAACCAAACTTAATAGAATCCATTACAGAAACAGAAGGGACAGTATAATCGTTTTTGGTAAGATAGGTACCAGCACCACCTGAAGAAGGAATCCAATAAACTGAATCGGTAACGGTAATGGCAGTCTCTGTCATAGTACCATAGTTAGCTACAGCACCACCTGTGTAATGCTTATAAGCCACTGTACCGGCACTACCAGCAAGTTGATGCTGAGGGATATTAAGTGCGTGAGGAGTGGCCTGATAAGAAGCCATAACACCTAAGTCATGCGTGCCACCTGTATTCCAAGTACCCAGCGTTAATTTTACAGGGCCAGAACCAGCTTTAATAGCATCACTAATAGCTTGGCCATCTACATCTGAAACCATCAAAACAGGAACAGAAACAGTAGAACCTACTGGAGTAGCACCCATACCTACAGGGTCTCCAGGTACGTTATTGACAACAATAACACCAATAGCACCAGCTGCAATACAATAATTTACTTTCTGAGAAAAAGTAAAACCACCACCACGGTAAATCAGGGCAAACTTACCAGTAAGGGCAGGATAGCCCATGGTACCGTTTATTAATGGAGCAGCCCCTAATGTGTCATAAGCTTTTTCTATATCTTTATTAGAGATAGTTGGTGTGGCTGCAGAACCCCAAGTAGCATAATTAATTTTCTTGATACCCGAAATACTAGCAGGCGAAGTAATAACGAAACGGGTACCACCAAGGTTAGTTGCAATACTTTCTTTTAAAGGATTCTGCGCATTTGCGGATAAATGAGCAAAGAAACCCAAAGCAGAGAAAGCTGCAATTTTGAGTAAATTTTTTCTGTTCATAATAATAATAATTTTTTTCTTGTTTAAAAACGATTGCTAAGATAAGTAATTTTAACGTAAAAATAATAATTGGCACATAATTTCAAAATTAAATAAGCCCAAATTTCAAGCTTAACTCCATCATTCTATCGATAGATTTTTTTGCTTGAAGGCGCAAACTTTCCTCCATTAATATTTCTGGTTGCTCATACTTCATACATAAATAAAGCTTTTCCAAAGTATTAAGTTTCATATGAGGACAATCGTTACATGCACAACTATTATTGGGTGGAGCCGGAATAAAAACTTTGTTAGGTGAATTTTTCTGCATTTGATGCAAAATACCCGTTTCTGTAGCAACAATAAATTCTTGAAAATCTGGACGTTGCGTATAATTCAATAACTGTGTAGTACTACCGATAAAATCTGCAATAGCCAATACAGCTTCTTCACATTCTGGATGAGCAATAAATTTAGCATTGGGATGCCTTTCTTTTAAACGTGTAATTTTTTCTAAAGAAAATATTTCATGAACCATACAAGCACCATTCCAAAGCAACATATCTCTACCACTCTGCTTATTTATATAGGCACCTAAGTTTTTATCAGGAGCAAAAATTATCTTTTGATCACTGGGCAGCGA
>JADLEN010000297.1 GCA_020846105.1 Chitinophagaceae bacterium
CGGCTTCGATGCACTGCCAGCAGGCTTTTTGGCCAATAGCGTTATGTATACCAATGTAGGGAATGCCGCATTTTGGTGGAGCACACGAGAAAGAAATACCACGCAAGGAGATTATGTAAAAATTATGAGTTCCTTGCCAAGTGCATTATCAAATGGCGCAGTGAAACAATTTTTTATGTCTGTTCGTTGCGTTAAAAATTAATTTCTAAAAGCTATTTTTATGAAAAAAATATTTACCCTTTTGCTGCTTGTATTTTCAAGCTTTTTTGCAAATGCAGTTTGTAGAATCGACACTGTTTTGACTTTTGAATTTGCGCCGGGTTCTACTGTAAAAATCAACAGAGGCAGAGATATATACCTCTATGATGCAAGCAACAAATTGATAGAAAATGTATCGCAATATTGGGATAATGCCACCCTTACTTTCATCAATGAAGTTAAGGGATTCATTACTTACGATGTAAGCGGAAATGTTATTGAGGAGCTTGGTCAAAGATGGGACATTGCAACTGGTACCTGGGGCAATCGGTTCAGAACCTTAACTGAATACACCGCAGCAGGGAAAGATACCTTGAGGACAGAACAGACCTGGACTGCATCTGCTACTTGGAGAAACACCTCTCGGCGCAGCGTTATTTATGATGCTTTAGCAAACCCAATTAGCAGTACAAACCAAACCTGGGATGTGGCAACATCTGCTTGGCAAAACACCTACCGACAAACTAACACTTTTGATGCTGCAAACAACCTTGTAACAGCACTGACCGAACTATGGGATCTAAGTGCTGGTGTTTGGAATAACTTTTCTAAAGCGACAAATACTTACGACGCCAGCAATAGAATTATCAAACGCATTTACGAAAGGTGGAATACAACAAGTAGTATTTGGCAAAACAGCACCTTGAACTATTACACCTATAATGCTATTGGAAAAATTGAAGAATTTTACAGCTTAGATTGGGATGCCATTCTTGCATCTTGGGAAGATAGAAATAAGCAATTCTATCAGTACAATGCAGCCGGTAATATTATAAAAGACAGCTCAATATTTGCTGTAAGTGGCACTTGGCAAAACAGCGAACAGATATTCTATTCGTACAATACAGCCAATTTGTTAGTAGAAAAAAAGTATGAAGAATGGAATACGGCAGCAAGCGCTTGGCTAAAATACGAGATGTTTACCTACGAGTATAACGCTTCAAACGACTTAATTGCTAAAGATCAATACAGCAATTGGAATACTGCTACTACATTATACGACGACCATTACCGAGAAGAGTATAAATGCACAGACATTCCTTCTGCAATTATAGAAAATGTTGCTCAAACTGATTTGAAAATTTACCCAAACCCTGTAAGCAACAGCCAACTATTTATCGATACCAAAACTGAGCAAACATTCAATCTGCTCAACCTTAACGGGCAATCTGTGAAAAGCGGAACAGTACAAAAAGGAACAAATAAAATAGACATAAATAGTATTTCTGCTGGTTTTTATTTTATCAAAATAGGCAACGAAGTGCGTAAAATAATTATTCAATAACTATCACAAAATTTGGTTTTTTATGAAAAAGGTTTATTCGCTGCTCGCAATTTTGGTATTCGCTTTTTCTGCAAATGCAACTTGTAGAATTGATACCGTTTTAAATTTTACTTTTCCTATTGGCACTTCTGTAAAAGAAATTAAAAGTCGGTTGATATACGCCTATAGCACTAGTAATAAGTTGATACAAGAAGTTTCTCAAAACTGGGACAATGCTACCCTCACTTTTATCAATAGCTATAAATATGATATGGTTTATGACGCAAGTGATAATCAAATTGAAGAATTACTACAAAACTGGGATGATGTATCAAATGCCTGGGTAAATGGGTATAAAAGGAACTTCTATTATGACGCTGCAGGAAAAGATACTTTAACGCTAAATTATACTTGGTTGTTATCGGGCTCTTGGCAAAGTGCATTCAAGCAACGAAAAATATTTGATGCCCTTGGAAATATGGTAGGTGCGGAATCGCAAACTTGGAACCTAAGCACATCCTCTTTGCAAAACTACCTTAAACAAACCAATACTTTTGATGCATCCAAAAATCAGATAACAGGGCTTAGCGAGCAATGGAATGCTACTACAAGCGCGTGGGAAAACGTATCTAACCTAGCGAACTCTTTTGATGCAAGTAGTCGCATTATTAAAAGAGTCAATCAAAATTGGGATGCCACAACAACTAGCTGGCGCAATAGTTTTCAATATTTCTATACCTACAATACTGCGGGTCAATTATCCGAGGTCAATACCCAAGCCTGGGATATAACAATTGCGAGTTGGACAGATAAAACGAGAATATTTTATGCGTACAACAGTGCAGCCTTTGTTGTAAAAGATAGCACTGTCGATATGTCTGTATTGGGTGCTTGGGTAAATAGAGAGCAAAAAGCTTACGTTTATAATGCAGCCAATAAATTATTAGAGAGATTAATTGAAGAATGGAATAGTACTACAAGTGCTTGGCGCAATTATGAAAAGCGCACCAATGAATATGATGCATCGAATTATTTAATAGCGTATGACCAATACCGTACGTGGAACAGTACATCCGCAACTTATGATAATCATACCCGATCAGAAATTAAATGTACAGACATTCCTTCTTCGATCATTAATACAATCGCTCAAAACGATTTGAAAATCTACCCCAACCCTGTTACAAATAACCAATTGTTTATTGATAGTAAATCAGTGCAAATATTCAGCTTGATAAACCTTAATGGGCAATCATTGCAAAGCGGAAGCCTGAAAAAAGGAACCAATACTATTGAGTTGAATGGCTTGTCTTCAGGTTTATATTTTATCAAAATTGGAAATGAAGCGAGGAAAATAATCATCCAATAACAAACAAAAAAAACAATTTTTATGAAATCGATTTATACACTACTTGCAATTTTGGTACTCAGTATTTCTGCAAATGCAACTTGCAGAATGGACACACTTTATCAATACAAGTTTGCTCCGGGGTCTTCTGTAAAAGAAAATGAATACCGAACAGTTTTCACTTACAATGCGCTTAATTTAGAAACTGAGCGGATGCAACAAAAGTGGAATGCGGGCTCGGCCTCATACATTAATTTCCAAAAACACAACACCACCTATAATACAGACAATCTCATTTTTTCTGAAATAATGACCGTGTGGAATACTACAAGTAGTGCTTGGGATAACTCCGCAAAAACCAACTACTATTACAACGTAGCAAAGAAACTCACCTCCTTTCAAAGTCTTCTTTGGAATACTTCAACTTTTGTCTGGACCTTAAAATTTCAGCGAGACTATACCTACAATGCTGCAAATAATGTAGAGATTTACAATCTTTGGGAATACATTGTAAGTACAGGTGTCTTAACCAATAGTGTTCGTATTTATTACGCCTACGATGCTAGCCAAAATAATATTGAGCGGCTAACACAAAGGCATAACACAACTACCGGTACTTTAGAAAATGAGTTTTTTGTAACCAATACGTTTAACGTAGCAAATGATAATACCGAAACTATAACCCAAACCTGGGTAGCAGGCGCGTGGAAGAATAGCAATAGATATGTAAACACCTTTACCCCAACACATAAAATTAGTGAAACTGTAGCACAAAGATTTGGCACTACCGCCTGGGAGGCCGATTTGAAGACCGTCAACACATACACTAGTTTTGATAGTTTGTTACTGACTACTTATGAGCGATGGAACACTTCAATAGGCGGTTGGGTAAACAGTACGCGCATCCTTTATTACTATAATGTGGACCGCCAATTGGAGGAGAAAAAGGTAGAGGATTATAATAGCGCATTAAGCGGCTGGACGAATTTTGGCAATGAATTTTTTGAATACAATATTGATAAGAATCTCATAGCAAAGGATGGCTACAGCAATTGGATGTCCGGCGGTTATTACAATAGCCATTATCGCGAAGAATACGTCTGCACCAATATGCCAACAGCTATTAAAGAAAATAGTGTACAAAGCGAATTGAAAATCTATCCAAACCCCGTTACAAATAACCAAGTGTTTATTGATAGTAAAACAGTGCAAACATTCAACTTGCTCAACATCAGCGGGCAATTATTGCAAAGTGGAACCTTAATAAAAGGAACAAATAAAATCAATCTAAACAATGTTTCTTCTGGTTTTTATTTCATAAAAATAGGTGCCGAAGTACAGAAACTAATCATTCAATAACCAAATTTAGCATCAAAAACCAAAATTATGAAAAGCACAAAAATCA
>JADLEN010000298.1 GCA_020846105.1 Chitinophagaceae bacterium
AGAGGTAGAGCGCCAGCTAGATAATAAACGAAACATACAGCTAGAAGGCTTTTATCCTGGCCGTACCGGCATGTATTATTACAATCTGATAGGCGGCAACCCTTAGCCACGCTTTTTTACTTAAGTACAATACACAAAAAAAGATAGCTGGTATGGCTATCTTTTTTTGTATTGTTTTTGGCAAGTTTTTTCGCCATTGATTTTGTCATAGAAATAATGGGCTAAATTATTCTTTAAAAATTAATTTACTGGGGTTCGCTCTTCCTACTGTATTGATTTCTAAAATATAAAATCCACTTGGCAGTTGGTCTGGAATATTAAGCTCAAGCGATTTTAATGGAAATTCACTTTGATGTACTTTTTTTCCTTCTAAAGTATATAGATTTAAGTACATGATGTCTTCCAAGTTTACATTGCTTATGTTGATTTTATTTTTGAATGGATTTGGGAAAACCTTGAAGTCGGCATCCCAATAATGACTAGCGCTAATTTGTAAGCGATGCCACAGCGTATCGCTTATACAGCCGTTTGGTGCGGTGGCATATACCCAATAATTATACAAGCCTTCATGATTTGGGGTAATTGTGATTTTAGATAAGTTAGATCCATTGCTCCATTTTAAAATAGAGGCACTATCGGTATTTGCAACCATGGTTATAGACTGTCCTGTATGGCCTTGCTCACTAATTGTCGACGTGATTTCAGGTTTTGGCTTAACGGTTACCTCAATATTGCGCACGAAACTACTGCAGTTGTATTCGTTTACGGCTTTTAAAAGATATGAAAAGTAGCCACTTTCTTTTGTTGATGGTATTGGTGCAGTCTTGCTGTAAAAAGAACTATCGTCTTTAAGCCAATGTATATTTCCATATGCTTCAAGAGGCTCTGCCTTATCCATTTGGCAATATTCTATTGGTGAAATGATTTGAGGATAAGATGGAATTGGGTTTATATTTACTTTTACCTCTGCTATTTCGCTAGTGCAACCAATATCGTCTGACTGGCTAACATAGTAATAAGTGGTGCCGACTACTAATGATTGGGGCGAAGGGGCAGTTGAAGTATAATAACCTCCAGCTAAACTATTGTACCATTTCATATTAGTACCCTGCACGTCAATAACTTTTCTTATAGAGCCTCTGCAAATATTTATTGGATATTCGAATTTGGGGATTGGTGGATTTTCTCTAATGAATACATTAATACTATCTAAAGAGCTAGCACAGCCAAATTGATTTACACTCTGCAGATAATATTTTTTAATATCTTTTTTAAGTCGTTGTGCAGGATATGTTTGTGCAACTGTATCTAGCTTTTTGTTGTCTGTAAATATATTTAAAGAAATTCCACTTTGGTAAATGTCGGTAGACGTAACATATCTGTATAAAAAATCAGTGGTTGCATTGGGGCAATATTCGTCACTGTCTTTCCAAACAGTTAGAGAGTCAGGAGCATTAATTCTAACTACAATGGCGGCTCTTATACTTTCTTTGCCACTTATTGTTTGGCTCACAAAATAAGTAATAGTATCTAGCAAATCTGTTTTTGGAATAATAGGCGTAGTGGTTCCAATACCGCCCCAAGGGTTATAATACCATTTCAAATCAGTACCCATTGCGGTTAAGGGTTTTTCAACATTGAGGTGACAAACATCAACATATTGGTCTGCAATTGGTGCTTTGCCAGTATTAGAAATTTCTCTGATCCTATTATTTGATTGGTCGTTTAAAATAATCGTTTTTGAAATAGGGCTATAAACTATGCCAATAGGGTTTTTGAATCTAGCAACACTTGAGGATTCTCCATCTCCCATAAAACCTGCTACCTGGTATTTGCCCGCAATTAGGTTTATTTTGTTGTCAAAATAGTTGACTTTTCTAATTGTGTGTGCAAATTCGACTATGAACAGATTATTCGAATCGTCAAAGCAGATAGAATTCGGATAGTTTAATGATGATGAAGTAGCAAGTACATTGTTTGCAAAAGGTGCAGTATTTGATCCAGCAAAAGTGTATATTCTATTTGAACTAGCGATGATTTTTTTTATTTTATTATTGCCCATTTCAGCAATATAAATATCTCCATAATTGTCTACAGCTACATCTATTGGAGAGGATAATGTAGTATAGATAGCATAAGTATATTCTGTATGTTCTGTGCCTCCATATCCTACACCAGCAATTCTTGATATTATCCCAGATGAATTGTCTATTCTTCGAACAACATGGTAAGTCAAATCTGTAAACAGGATGTTATTATACTTATCTACAGTAATGCCGTAGCATGAGCCTATGTAGGCGTTTTTTGCATAGGAGTCATCACCCGAGTAACTTTCAATTCCTTTGCCTGCAATAGTTTCAATAATGCCTGTTGTTTGGTTTATTTTTCTGATTCGAAAATTTTGCCCATCAACAAAAATAATATTGTTGTTATGGTCAATAGTAATTCCTGTTGGAATATTTAACTGGGCCTTAATGGCTAAACCACTATCACCGCTAAAACCTCTTGTTGGTTTGCCCGCGATGATAGTTTTCACTCCTGTTGCAATCTGTATTTTTGTAATATAAAAACTATCAGTATAATAAATATTGCCCATGCTATCTACTGCAATATCATTAGCGCCATAAAAACTACCTCCGAAAAAAAAACTAGGTTTCGTTGATTCATACCAGTCTTTTTTATGTTTATCTACGCCAGTTTTAACTATTGAATTTATTGTTTGAGCATCTAAATAATTGCAAAATATATTCGCAAGAAAAAGCAGAATTATGGGTTTAAGTATTTTTTTCATTGGGTGTAATTTTTACAGTGTATACCATAAAAGTAATAAATATTTTAATTATAAGCTGCTAGCTTTTCGGAATGTGCTGAAGGGCACCCTGACCAATAAATAAAAAGGGTTTGCAATCGGATTAAATAAAAAAATAGAAATGGGCATCAATTTATTTTTATTATTTGCTTATGCTTAAACCAGATTATGCATTAGCTTTTCTAGTAGGATAAAATACTACTTCATGTTCCCTCATGGGCTCAAAAAAAAGATAGCCGGCATGGCTATCTTTTTTTTGTATTGTTTTTGGCAAGTTTTATTTCTTCCATTTTACACCGCAGCCTATGGCTTTTGTCTCGGTCACGGCTATTTTATTTCCTTCTTTCAGGCTGTTGATAGCATCTGCTACAAAGTGCTTGTCGGCGGCGGCTGCATCTTCCCAATTGTTATCTATAGCCCCAATGTATTGAACTACTTTTTTGCCTGCCACATTCTGTACCAAAAATACGTGCGGTGTTTTTAAAGCACCATATTGTTTGGCTACGTTTTGGGTCTCATCGTATACGTATAGGAATGGGAAGCCTTTTTCTTGTGCTCTTTCTTTCATTTTTTCATAACTGTCGTCTGGCGCTACATTGGGGTCGTTGGGGTTGATAGCCACTACTGGATAGCCCTGCGGTGCAAAACGGTTGTGAAGCTCAATAATTCGGTCTTCGTAAGCCTTTGCATAAGGGCAATGGTTACAGGTAAAAATTACTACATAACCCTTGGCATCGGGGATGCTGTGTAGCGAGGTTATTTTTCCATCAATGTTTTTCAATTGAAAATCTTGGACCAAATCGCCCACTTTATAGCCGCTTTGGGCTTGGCTGGCAATGGCAATGCTGCATACGGCAATGATGCTTGCGAATAACTTTTTCATAATTGTTACTATTTGTTTTTTATAAAAGAAGCAAGTTCTTTTTGGTTTTCGAATGAAGATTCTTTGAAATTTAGTTTAGCACCTTTTTGGTATAAAAATGTAGCAGGGATACTGCCTTGCCATGATGGCTCTAGGGCGTTAATCCATACGTTAGGGTCGCCTGCGGATAGTAAGTGTGTTTCGAGATTGATTTCTTTTCTACGCAAAAAGGTGCGCACCCCGTCTAGCTTATCTTTGGCGTCAAGGCTAACGAGTACAAACTTGATGGGCAATCGCGCGTACTCCTTGCTAAGCGCCACAAAATAGGGTATCTCTTGTACACAGGGGGCGCACCATGTTGCCCAAAAATTGACCACGTACAAAGTGTCGTTATCCTGGTGTACTCGTGATTGGTACTGATCTAAGCTATAAATATCTGCTACAGTCTGTGCATTTGCATTGCTAAATATACTAAGCATCATTGCCAGTATACCAATGCGAAAGCAATTGTTCTTTTTCATGATTCCCAAATCTAGCACCAAATAGCAAGCAAATATACTTTTTAGCTTTTTTTAAGAAAAACCATTTGCCTAAAATCCAGGAATGTTATCAGTGGGTATTATTGTTTCATTTTATAGAAATTTGGGGGCAGGCCTATTATTTCATTATGTTTTATTAATGGGAGCGATTGGCTATTTTTTCTTTCAAAGTATCTACCACATAATACACTACTGGCACCAAGAAAACAGTGAGGATGAGCGACGAAAGTAGTCCGCCGATGATGACCCAAGCGAGGCCGTTTTTCCACTCGGCAGCGGTGCCGGTGGCCATGGCTATGGGCAACATACCAAAGACCATAGCTAGGGTAGTCATCAATATTGGTCGTAACCTTTCTTTGCCTGCGGTAAGTAATGCTTCTTTGAAATGGATGCCTTGGGCTTTGAGTTGGTTGGTGAAATCGACAATTAGAATCGCGTTTTTGACCACTAAACCCATAAGCATTATGAGCCCCAAAAGTGCAAATAAACTGAGGTTGTTGAGTGAGAGATTGAGCGCGAGGAATGCCCCAATAACCGCTACTGGTATAGAAAATAGCACTACGAAGGGGTAAACAAAACTGTCGTAAAGCGCTACCATAATGAGGTAGATGAGTAGGAAGGATATGGCCAA
>JADLEN010000299.1 GCA_020846105.1 Chitinophagaceae bacterium
AGTTTTTGCACTCACACTTACATTGGGCAAAGGTTTTTGGGAAATTTTTGTAGCCATAGGACTCACCATGTGGGTAGGTGCAGCAAGGCTTATCAGAGGGCAAGTAATGGCGCTAAAACAGATGGATTATGTAATAGCCGCCAAAGCTATTGGTGCTAGTCATTGGCGAATAATAGTAAAGCACATACTACCCAATATTGCAGGCCCCATTATTGTAGTCGCAGCAAGCAATTTTGCTGCCGCAATACTTATCGAAGCCGGACTTAGTTTTCTGGGCATTGGTATCCAACCGCCACAACCGTCTTGGGGGCTGATGATTAAAGAACACTATAATTTTTTAATAACCAACCAGCCTTTAGCAGCCATCATACCGGGCCTGGCCATCATGCTATTGGTGTATGCCTTCAATGTATTGGGCAATGCGCTACGCGATGCTATAGATGTAAGGTCTTGATGCCTTATTTTGTGGAATAATTGCCTTACCGTATCTGTATTATTTACAGCAATTTTGTTTTCAACAGAAGCCTCTTTAAAAATATGAACAACAGCAAACGTACGCTCAAAGACCTTTCTTTTGCAAGCCAAGATGCCGACAGTAATGTGCTCAATTATATAGACCGTTGTAGCACTTTTGTGGGGCGAGCATTGCTAATGCAACAACTTGCCGATGCACCCAATAGTTATCATGCACTATGCCAACAGCAAGCTGTGATAAAATACTGGGCACAACACCCTAAAAACTGGCCCAGCATCATTACAAATGGCACTATCGTGATGCTCGAAAAATTCTTTGAATCGGCCGATAGCTATACCCGCCAGCCTGGAGGTGCAGGCATATTTAATAATCAATTTTTTCAGAAAATCTTTAATAAAAATGAGTATCATTTTACTCAGTTTTCCATTACCCATCTTACTGATTTTTTGAAGGGTTGTCAGGAATTTGTGGCACTTAAAAATAACCCAGAAATACCAGAGCTACTTTTCGAAATACTTACTGCTATTGAAAAAGCACTAGACCATAGGCTCACAGCGGCTATCTGTGCTGTGTCCAAAGACAGTAGTTTTAAGCAGGTAAGCAATCTGTGCTTTCATGCTCGGAGAGAGCTGAAGCCTAATGTACAAAAACTCATTAATCATTTTGCATTATTAGATGCTTGGCATGGAATGGCAATTGCTACCAATGAGCACCATTGGCGTTTTCCTAAATTACTGCCTGCCCAAGAAACCTGCTTTCAAGCAGAAGGGCTTTATCATCCATTTCTAAGCAATGCGGTAAAGTACGATTTGAGCTTTCTGCCCAACAGCAATTTTATGATACTTACTGGCGCCAATATGTCTGGCAAAACCACCATGATGAGGGCAATGGGCGTATCGGCAATACTGGCACATTTAGGTATGGGCGTACCTGCACAATCTATGTCTATTAGCTTCTTACAAGGGGTTATTACTAATATGCACGTAGAGGATGATTTAATGAAAGGAGAAAGCTTCTTTTTGGCTGAGGTGAAAAACATAAAGCAAACGGCCCAAATGGTGATACAAGAAGGTGCGCAACTTATACTTATGGACGAGCTTTTCAAAGGCACCAACGTGCACGATGCATACGAATGTACCAAAGCTATTATTGAAGGCCTACTCAGGTATCCGCAGCATATTTTAGTACTTTCTACACACCTACATGAGGTAGCCGAAAACATGAAAACACAGGCTGGTCTTAGCTTTTATTGCTTCCATACCAGCTTAGCTACCGATGGTTCTTTTACATTTAACTATAAGCTTCAATCAGGTATTTCGGCAGAGCGCATTGGTTATAAAATACTACAGCGCGAAGGTGTAATCGACCTGCTTTCTCAAAAGTAGTAATACCAAATTGCCATTTTAGTTTTAGTGCCACCGCAAAACACCATTCTACCAACAATAACTTTATTATTGAAGAACAAGCCTCTGCTGAATTTTAACACTATTTTTCAGGGCAAATTTAAAGTTGTGCAATATGGCTTAATGCCTTTACAGGAGCGAGTTTAAGGACAATTTTGCTCGCAGAACCTAGTGGGGCAAAACATAATTTTGACATTAAGTGGCTCAATTAATATTAAAATATTAAAATCTCATGTACCTTCGTTGCCCTAATTCAAAAAACAAATTTTATGCAGGAAAATGGAAAGAAAAACCCATCGGCAAATCTGGCCAACATAGGGTTGAATGTAGCAATAGCTAATTGGAATCTTTCGAATGAAGAACTTACAAATAAAACGCTTGAACTTAGCCAAGGTGTATTGAATGACACTGGCGCATTGTGTGTGAGTACTGGCAAATTTACAGGTCGCTCTCCCAAAGACAAATTTACCGTTAAGGATGCCATCACAGAGCATTCTGTAGATTGGGGCGATGTAAATATCCCTTTTGAACCTGCTGCTTTTGACAAATTGTACGACCGTGTGTGCAAACACCTCGATGGAAAAGAAATATGGGTGCGCGATTCTTATGCTTGTGCCGACCCAAAATACCGTCTTAACGTTCGTGTAATCAACGAAACACCTTGGGCAAACCTTTTTTGCAACGACCTTTTCTTGCGCCCAACTGATGCAGAAATAAATACTCAAATACCTGACTGGCACATCATCCAAGCGCCAAGTTTCTTAGCAGACCCTGCTATAGATGGTACACGCCAAGGCAATTTTACGATTGTCAATTTTACCCGCAAAGTCATCCTTATAGGTGGTAGCGCCTACACTGGCGAAATGAAAAAAGGCATCTTCGGTGTGCTTAATTTTGTACTCCCACACGACCACAAAGTATTATCAATGCATTGCTCTGCAAACGAAGGTAAAGAAGGTGATGTATCCCTTTTCTTCGGCCTATCTGGCACAGGGAAAACCACCCTGTCAGCTGATGCCAACCGCGCCCTTATTGGCGACGATGAGCATGGTTGGGCAGAAGGTTCTGTCTTCAATTTCGAAGGTGGTTGCTATGCAAAATGTATAGACCTAAGCGCAGAAAAAGAGCCTGAAATCTTTGCAGCAGTAAAACCTGGTGCTTTGCTCGAAAACATTACTTTTCTTGAAGGCACAAAAACAGTAAACTACGCCGATGGTAGCATCACCGAAAACACGCGTGCTGCATACCCCATCTATCATATCCAAAATGCCAAAGAACCTTCCTACGGCGGCGAACCAAAAAATATTTTCTTCCTTACGTGCGATGCATTTGGTATTCTTCCGCCAATTTCCAAATTGACAAAAGAGCAAGCAATGTACCACTTCATCAGCGGATATACCGCTAAAGTAGCGGGTACCGAAGTAGGCGTTACCGAGCCACAAACTACCTTCTCGGCTTGTTTTGGTCGTGTATTTTTACCATGGCACCCTGCAAAATACGCAGAGCTTTTGGGCAAAAAATTAGAAGCTAATCCGAATATCAATGTGTGGCTTATCAACACAGGATGGAGCGGCGGCGCATACGGTACTGGTAGCCGTATGAAACTAAGCCTTACTCGTGCTATGATTACTGCAGCAATGAAAGGCGAGCTAGACAACGTAGCTTATGAAGCACACAATGTATTTGGTGTCTTGAAGCCGCAAACTTGCCCCAATGTACCTAGCGAAATCCTTAACCCTCGCGAAACTTGG
>JADLEN010000300.1 GCA_020846105.1 Chitinophagaceae bacterium
AAAAGCGTACTTCGCAAGCTTGTACCTCAAAATGACAATTGCCGTAAAAAATGGCATAATAAATGGGGCATTTGAAAACGGAGAAAGAATGGAAAAATTATATGTAATATTTGCCAACAGATACATTGAAGCCTATTACCAACACAAAAATGGGCAAAAATGCACACAATCTTGGCAAATTGCTTTCGATGCTACCAAACAACAAAACACTGTTTTGCAACATTTAATTTTAGGCATGAATGCACATATCAATCTTGACCTTGGTATTGCAGCTTCAATAACAGCAAGAGATAGCGATATTCATTTGTTGAGAAATGATTTTGATAAAATAAATGATGTCATCGGCAGTTTGGTAAATGAAGTGCAAAGCGACTTAGAAGACATTTGTTTCCCAATGAAATTTGTTCGTTATATTGATAATAAAGCAAAAGATGACGTCATAAATTTCAGTATAGGTATTGCGCGAAAGACTGCGTGGGCAAGTGCATTAACCCTTTCAACAATCGAGAGTGATTTGTGGTACGACTACTATGAGGCATTGGACACAAAAATTAAAATTGTTGCCAACAATATTCTAAATCCCAAATTGAGCCAAAGTATATTGCTCAAATTTGTACAGTATTTCGAACCAAAGAGCATTAAACAAATAATAGCAAGCCTCAAAGATTAAAATTGTACGATTAAAAAAGAGGGCATACATTCGCAAACTGCTATATTGCCGAATGATTTTTTGCACCTACTAAATGTCGAAACTTGCAGCTCAAGACACATTCCTTGACCTCGCCGATTACGGAAGACCAGCCGCTAAGTTGATTGCCCAACGATTTAAAAATACAAAAGTTACTTCCATTCACCTCACACTGCTATTTGGTGTTTCAGGGTTAGTCGCTATTTTCTGTATGCTCAAAGGGTACAATTTACTTGCGAGCTTTTTTATCATTCTCAAATCTATTTTGGATGCTGCCGATGGTGAGCTATCAAGAATAAAAAATACGCCTTCCTATGTAGGTCGTTATTTAGATAGTGTCTTCGATATTATTTTGAATTTCATGTTCCTAATAAGCATTGCCTATGTCTCTAAAGCCACTATTGGCTATACCCTTTTGGCATTTATAAGTATTCAATTACAAGGCACTTTATACAACTACTATTATGTGATTTTACGCAACAAATCTTTGGGCGCAGACAGCACAAGCAAAATATTTGAGAACAAAGCCCCAAGGGCTTTTGCAGGCGAAAAGCAATCCTTGGTAAACATTTGGTTTCGCATTTTTCACACCCTGTATGTGGTGTTCGATAAAAGCATTTATTACCTAGATAAAGGGGCATATAAAGTCAAAACGCTGCCCAATTGGTTCATGACTTTTGTGTCTATTTATGGCCTAGGGTTTCAATTGCTCATTATAGCGATAATGCTCCCTCTAAATTTGAAAGAGTTCATCATTCCTTTTTTTATAGGGTATAATGTATTTATGATTGTAATTATCTTCATCAGAAAAAATCTTTCCGCGCAACAAACCATAAGCAATGGAAATAATTAAGCCAAGGCCAAAAATGCAATCACCACCAAAGAAAGACAAATACCCATAAGGCGTTTGTTGGTCATTCTTTCTCTGAAAAAAATAATGGCGGCAAGCGTTGAAGCTAATAATACACCTATATTGCTGAGCGGAATTAATGCGGAACTTTTCAGAAAATCACTGTTCAACATTCTAATCATAAAATAGATAGAGAAATAATTGGGGATGCCCAAAGCAATGCCTCCCAAAATATTTTTCAGAGATATTTTGGAACGCTTTGTAATAAGCAAATAGAGTAAAATACAGGTGCCAATAAAACCCGCAACTGCAAAAAGATGAATCGTGTAAATCGCTTGCTCGCGTGGGCTTTCAAGGTACTTTTGCTGTGCAAATTTCATGCCCGTATCTAGCAATCCACTTCCTAAAAACAAAATGGCAATCCATAATAAATGTGGATTCTTAACTCTTATTATTTCACTCTTTGGAGGGGCTACTGCTAAATAAACTGCAGGAAATGCTAAGGCTATTCCCATAATATGCAATGCACTCAAGCTTTCAGAATAAAGCCAAATAGAAAAAACAACAGGAATAACCAAGGATAATTTATTGGCAATAGTAGCTGCTGTGATTCCCTCGTGTTTGGTGCAAAATGCGAATAAATTAAAAACCAAAATAAAGCCAATGCCCATTATTAAAGATAGTGGAAACCATTGCTCTTGGCTGCTTTCGGCGCTAATAGGCATTTCTCCCAAAAACAAAGAACCCGTAATCACACATACCCAATATTTGATGACAATGGCTTGTAGATTATCAATATTGTAGCGTGCAAACAGTTTGAAAATGACTGCTAATAAGGCATTGAGCAGAATAGTGAGGAACAAATAAATCATCGAGATATTCGGTGTTAGGATATTTAGGAAGATGATTTAGGACGATAAATTTTCAAAGTATCGGCGGCAAATAGCGTTTCAGAAATGAGATGTTCCTTTCGCAATGCAGGCGCATCAATTCCCGTTTTTAAAAGTTTTGGGGTTTCAAATATTCTTGCTTCATCCCAAAGGTTTTCGGCAATAAAACTGTTCAATAATTGTGCGCCTCCTTCTACTATTAATGAGTTTTTGCCTGCCAAAAATAATTCGTGTAACAGGTTATTCAGAAATTCATTTTCGAAATCTAGTTGCACAAATTGTAAGGGCCCATTGCGCTCATTCTTATTTTGGTTTATTATCCAGGTTGGCTGTTCGCCATTGAATAAATGATGTGTTGTCGGTAGTTTTAAATTTCTATCTAATGCTATCCGTAAGGGTTGATTTCCTTTGCTGTAGCGGTTTGTAAGCTGTGGATTGTCTGCAAATGCTGTTTTGAAACCCACTAAAATTGCTGTTTCTTCACTACGCCATTGGTGATTCATTCTTTGGCTGAGCTCGTCCGTAAGTTGAAACCT
>JADLEN010000301.1 GCA_020846105.1 Chitinophagaceae bacterium
GGATGTGCCAGGTGGCTGCCCCTTGGCAGCCAGCCCGCAGGGCCGCAGCGCAGCGGAGCCTAGAGCAGCCCGGCGCCGCCCCTTTGCTAGCAAGCGCTAGGAGGGGGCGGCGACACGCCCAAAAAAAGAAATGCTTTGCGCGAAAAAGAATATTTTTGTGCTGCACTATTAATACGCCCAAACCGATGCCCTTCAAAATACATAGCGACTACAAGCCTGCCGGCGACCAACCTAATGCCATACGCCAATTGGTGGCGGGGCTGCAAGCGGGCGAGCAATTTCAGACCTTGCTGGGGGTTACGGGCTCGGGCAAGACTTTTACAATGGCAAATGTGATAGAGGCGGTGCACAAACCTACGCTGATACTCACGCACAATAAGACGCTGGTGGCGCAGCTGTATGGCGAGTTCAAACAGTTTTTCCCCGAGAATGCGGTGGAGTATTTTGTGTCGTACTACGATTACTATCAGCCAGAAGCTTACTTGCCTACCAAAAATGTGTATATCGAGAAAGACTTGTCGATAAACGAAGAGCTGGAAAAGCTGCGCCTGCGCGCCACATCTAGCCTGCTGAGTGGGCGTAGGGATATTGTAATTGTGGCGTCGGTGTCGTGCATCTATGGTATGGGCAACCCTGCGGAGTACGAGAATAGCATCATCCGTATAGAGCGGGGCGAGGATTTTGGGCGGAATAAATTCCTACACGGGCTGGTGCACGCGCAGTATATGCGCAGCCAAGGCGAGTTTGCTAGGGGTAGCTTTAGGGTCAATGGGGATACTGTGGACATCAATCTGCCCTACCTAGACTATGGCTACCGCATCACCTTTTTTGGCGATGAGATAGACGAGATAGAAAACTTTGAGATAGAGACGGGCAAAAGGATACAGGCGATGGAGCACGCAGCCATCTTCCCCGCCAACCTATACATAGCGCCCAAAGACCTGATGGCAGATATTGTGCACGAGATACAAGACGAAACGAATGCGCAGTTTGAATATTTTAACAGAATAGGGAAGCATATAGAAGCCGCGCGTATCAAAGAGCGCGTGAATTACGACCTCGAAATGATACAAGAGCTGGGCTTTTGCAAAGGGATAGAAAACTATTCGCGCTTCTTGGACAGGCGAAAGCCAGGTGTGCGGCCATTCTGTTTGTTGGATTATTTTCCGAAAGATTATATAATGATGATAGATGAGAGCCATCAAACGATTCCGCAAATAAGTGGTATGTATGGCGGCGACCGCTCGCGCAAACTGAACCTTGTGGACTTTGGTTTCCGACTGCCATCGGCATTGGATAATAGACCGCTGAATTTTAATGAATTTGAACAACAATTGAACCAAGTGGTGTTTGTGAGTGCCACCCCTGCCAACTACGAATTGCAAAAAACCGACGGACTAATAGTAGAGCAAGTGGTGCGCCCAACAGGCCTGCTAGACCCACCGATAGAGGTGCGCCCAAGCATTAATCAGATAGATGATTTGCTAGACGAGATAGACAAGCGAATAAAAAAGAATGAGCGCGTATTGGTCACCACCCTTACCAAACGAATGGCAGAAGAGGTGGACAAATACCTTGCACGCATACAAGTAAAATCGCGCTACATACACTCTGAGGTAGACACGCTAGAAAGGGTAGAAATACTCCGCGACCTGCGTATGGGCGTGATAGATGTGCTGGTGGGTGTGAACCTGCTGAGGGAAGGGCTAGACCTGCCAGAAGTGTCGCTAATGGCTATCTTGGATGCAGACAAAGAAGGTTTCTTGCGGAATGAGCGCTCGCTAACGCAGATGGCTGGTCGTGCCGCACGTAACTCGGAAGGGCTCGTGATTTTCTACGCCGATAAAATAACCGACTCGATGCAGCGCACGATGGACGAGACTTTGCGCAGAAGAGAAAAACAAATTCGCTACAACGAAAAGCACGGCATTACTCCTACTACGGTGCTGAAATCGACAGAGCAGATTTTCAAACAAACTTCGGTGCTGGATATAAAAGGCTACGACCCCAAAAACCCTTATGCCGTGGGCGATACGCCTATATCTGTAGCGGCAGAAGATGCAGTGGAATATACCAATATTGCAAGCCTAGAAAAGGCAATAGCCACAGCCAAAAAAGCAATGACCAAAGCCGCCAAAGACCTAGACTTTATGGACGCTGCGAAGTGGCGAGATGAGTTGCAGGTATTGGAGCAAAAGAAGGCAGAACTAGCCTAAGGAAAAATTTATTTGTCAAAAAATTATAAATTACAACCTCGTAAGATTATATTTGGGCATCGTTTCTTTAAAATAACATTTTTCAATAAACTTTCTTCGGAATGAAAAGAATAATTACACTCACTACCCTACTCGTTGCTGGCTTGTCGGCAGTATCTTTTGCACAAACATATGAAGTGAAAAACAACAGATGCTTTGCCGATGTAAATGGCGACGGCATGGACGACTATATCATACTGACCGGCAAGGCGAATAGACCAACGGTAAATGTACGCTATAGTAACAGCCTTACCTTTAACAGCATACCTGACATTGTAAGTAGCCCAACGCCCTATGATGCCATAGTAGGCTCTAGCTATTTTGCCGATGTAAATGGTGATGGACGTGCCGATTATATCACGTTTCAAGGCTACAAGCAAACGCCGCGTATAGTGGCTTACCTAGCTACGGACGAGGGATTTTCTAACAATAAAGTAATGACAAGTGCCCCTTTTGACAGAGGCTATGACGAGTTTCCACGAGGCTTTGCCGATATTAATGGTGATGGCCGTTGGGATTATATCACCTTCCGTGGCGATATCAAAAGACCCTACATCGTAGCTTATCTTTCTACCGGAACAAGCTTTAACCCTAAGTCTTACAAAAGCTCTTCGCTGCTAGAGAAATCGGCAGAAGGTATTACTAAAGCATTTGCCGACATAAATGCAGATGGCATGGCCGACTACATGGACTCTTACGGCAATGGCGATTATATAAATACCTACTTGGGCAATAAAATCGAGTATAATTTTCAGTTTGTATATCCTTACCAAAATGCACTAAGCAAGCCTATCAAAAAAGGCTATGACGATATGCCTCGTGGGTATTATGATATTGATGGCGACCACCGTGCAGACTATGTGGTGTTTCGTGGCAACGAAAGCAAACCTAATATTTACATTCACTATTCACTTGGCCAATCATTTGAAGACGAACCAACAATTGCACGCCGTGTAGAGCGTGGCTTGCCCGATATGCCTAATGGCTTTGCCGATGTAAATGGAGATAAGAAATGGGATTATATTGCGTTTAGAGGCACAAGTGCCAATCCGCGTCCAGTAGTATATTTCAGCACGGGAAAAGACTTTTTGGAGCCTACCGATGAGATGACTATTTCGCTAATCAATGAATCAGCATATAATGCTTACTTCTTGGTTCGTTACGAACTAGAAGGAGTAACCAAGTATCATTCACCAGTAGTAATCACTGGTCAAAGCATTAACTATTCGATACCTGAAGATGCCTACAATGTAGAAGTTACCGGCTTTTGCAATGATTGCTATGACAAGCGTCGCGTGTTTACAGACCTTATAAACCGTGCAGATAACCCACACAAAGTATGCTACAGAGTGTTGGGCACCCAATTTAAAAAACGTTGGGATTATGGCGATTGCAACAAAGCAAGAAAAAGATACCCATTACAGAAATAAGCACATTTTTTTAGAATAAAAGATAGCCTGCACCATAATGCAGGCTTTCTTTTTTAAAGTAACTGTCTGGGCTGGCGACTCTTGTCTCAATACTATATCCTGCACATAAATAAGCGAAATAAGCAATGGGCATTTTCGCTACACAATGCTTACCTTCGCCGCTCAATTGAATACAAAATAGACAATGGATAAAAATTCAGCAATTGGTTTCGGACTACTTGTGGCCATCTTGATAGGTTATTTTACCTACAGCAATTACGAACAAAATAAATTTCAAGCACAAAAAACTGCCGATTCAGTAGCTTACGCCATTGCACACCCCAAGCCCTTAGTAGATACTACTAAACTTGCGGTAGCTACTACGCTTGATTCTACAACACAAGCATTGAACGACTCTGCGCGAAAATTATTACCCGCAGCATTCAATGGCACTGCCCAAGATGTAGTTTTGGAAAATGCAAAACTTGCAATCACCATCAATACCAAAGGGGCCTACCCAAGTGCAGCTCAGCTCAAGGATTTCAAAACTTATGACCAAAAGCCATTGTACCTTTTTGAAGGTGGGCAAAATAGCATGAGTATGATATTGCCTACCAACAACAATGCGGTGGCAAGCTCAGATTTGTACTTTACCCATTCGCTGACACAGGCACCCAATGGCGACCAAAGTTTGGAGTTGGTGAGTGATATGGGCGATGGCAAAAAAGTAATTGTAAGCTATTTGCTGCCGAAAGAAGGCTATATGCTGCAATACAATATACGCTTGCAAGGTATGCCCGCTACAACGGTGCCACTTACTTGGCATCTTGTAGGAAACCATACCGAAAAAGATGTGCATAATGAGCGAATGGCTACGCAAATTTATTACCAATTCAAAGACAATGACGATGACTATTTTACAGTAACAGAAGAGAAGAACGAGGAGCTGGAAAAATCGGTTTCGTGGTTGGGCTATCGCCAATTGTATTTTAGCACGGCACTTATAGCTCAAGAAGGATTCAGCAAGGTAAAAATAAAATCGAACACACAACTGCCAGAGAAAGACATTGTTTCGAAAAGCACTTTCGGTTTTGAATTACCTGTAAAAGCCGGTGCAGAACAAGCATACAACTTTCAATGGTACATAGGCCCTAACGATTATGAAACGCTAAAGGCATACAACCTTAACCTTGACAACATGGTGCCTTATGGCTACGGCATTTTCACCTTTGTAAAATATATCAACAAGTGGTTCCTTTTGCCACTCTTTACATTCTTGGCTAGCGCTGTAGGCAACTTGGCATTAGTGTTGATTTTGATGACGATTATTATCCGCCTTGCGCTGTCCTTTTTTACATACAAATCATTTTTGTCTACCGCCAAAATGCGTGTATTGAAACCAGAACTTGATGAGCTACGCGAGCAGTGCGGCGAAGACAAACAAAAATTCAGCATGGAGCAAATGAAGCTTTACAAAACAGCAGGTGTAAACCCGCTAGGAGGCTGCTTGCCAATGTTATTTCAATTACCAATTCTTCTTTCGCTCTATTATTTTATCCCTACAGTATTACCGCTTCGCCAAGCATCATTTCTTTGGGCCAAAGATCTATCGACTTATGATAGCATAGCTAGCTGGCCTAACGAAATTTGGGGCTTATCGGCAATCTACGGCAATCACGTAAGTTTGTTCACTATCCTAATGACTCTTTCGAGCTTATTTTTGGCTGTATATAATAGAAACAACACCCCACAAGACCCCAACAACCCGATGATGAAATGGATGCCTTTTATCTTCCCTTTCTTTTTGATGGGTTTCTTTAATAAAATGGCAGCAGCACTTACCTTCTATTATTTCGTAAGTAATATGCTTAGCATTTTGCAGCAGTTTATTATTCAAAAATTCTTTATAGACGAGAAAAAACTACACGCCGAAATTCAAGCCAATAAATTAAAGCCAGCATCTAACTCTAAATGGGCCGAGCGAATTGCAGAAATACAAAAGCAACAAGCAAATAAGGGTAAAAAATAAAACTTTCAAGGCAATAGCAATACAAAAAGCCCGATAACTATATAGTTATCGGGCTTTTTAATAAGTTAAATATTAAGGTCAAAAATGGCTACTTACAAATTAATGCGTTCGTTTGTTTTGAGGTCGAAATAATCGTATTGGGTAAGCGGGTAATTATTGTCTATCACCACATCTAAGCTAGTCTTGTATTTACGTTTCCACTTAGACTTGAGCGAAGAGAACAAGATGCCTTTGGTAAGGTATGCTGCTACAATTGGGTGTACTTTAAGCATCAGATGTCGGTGCCCTTGGTCTACGAGGTAGTTAAGATCTCGCTCTATATGGTCGCCAAGCAACATTGATGGGCCTATTTTGCCAGTACCCTTACAGGTTGGGCATTCTTCCGAAGTGTTAATATTAAGTTCTGGACGAAGCCGCTGACGGGTAATCTGCATCAAACCAAACTTTGAAATAGGCAAAATAGTATGCCTGGCTCTGTCGGGTGTCATAGCAGCCTCCATGGCTTCTACTATTTGCTTTTTGTTTTCAGGCAGCTTCATATCTATAAAGTCCACGATAACAATACCGCCCAAATCTCTAAGTCGCATTTGACGGGCTATTTCGGCTACAGCTTCTAAGTTGGTAGCCATTGCGTTTTGTTCTTGGCCAGCATCTCCACTACGTGTACCGCTATTTACATCTATTACATGCAATGCCTCGGTATGTTGGATAATAAGGTAGGAGCCGCTGCCCATGCTTATGGTTTGCCCAAAAGATGATTTCACTTGTTTGCTCACACCATATTGTTCAAACACGTCCATGCTATGATCGTGATAAGAAACAATACCAGCTTTCTCAGGTGCTACACGGGTAATATACTCACGAGCGTCGTCGGCAATGCGCTTGTCGTTAGACACTACACGCTGAAAACTTTCATTAAGTAAGTCTCTCAGAATTGATGTTGTTTTGGTTTGCTCGCCCAATACCTTTTGCGGTGCTTTTGCTCCTTTAAGGTTGGCTTGCAAGGTTTCCCACATTTTCACCAATTCGTGCACATCGGCATGCAATTCTTCAGTGCCTTTGCCTTCTGCAGCCGTACGCACTATCATCCCAAAATTTTTGGGTTTTACCGCTTCTACAATTTTTTGTAGACGCTTGCGCTCGTCTGCACTATGTATTTTGCGCGATACAGACACCATGTCGTTAAATGGTGTGAGTACTAAAAACCTACCTGGTAATGATATTTCGCAACTCAGTCTAGGACCTTTTGCAGAAATGGGTTCTTTAAGTATCTGTACTATTACCTCAGGCTTTTGGTTTATTACTTCTGTAATTTTACCAGCTTTAAGTATAGTGGTCTCGTTTTTAAATTTAGAAAAATCTTGTCCCCAACTTGGGTTTCCTTCTATAGATTGTTTGGAGAATTTAACTAACGAATTGAAATGCGGGCTAAGGTCGGTATAGTGAAGGAATGCATCTTTTTCGTACCCAACATCTACAAATGCAGCATTGAGTCCGGGCATCAATTTTTTGATTTTACCCAAGTACAAATCACCTACAGCAAAATCATCTTGTCCCTGTTCGTAGTGTAGCTCTACCAATTTTTTATCTTCAAGCAATGCTATTTCTACAACATCGCCCGAGGCATTGATAATAAGTTCTTTATTCATGCTACCGCTTTAAGATTATAAAATAACTATGGCACACAACCAAAACCTATGCAATACAAAAATGACTATACCCGCGTACTATTTTGGCCTAATAAAGGGCAGCCAAAATAGTACGCAAGGGATTGTCGTAATTGTAATACAAAAGCTAGAAAAAAAGCTAGATATAGCTTTTTGTGCAAATAGTTTGGGGAAGAAAAAACCCAATTATTTTTTCTTATGACGGTTCTTTCTTAAACGCTTTTTGCGTTTGTGAGTAGCTATTTTATGACGTTTTCTTTTTTTACCACAAGGCATAATGTAAGTTATTTAATCTGTTATTAAAAAGTTTTTATGTAATCGTCGATATCCTTTACAAAGTTTGGGTTATCGATTAAATTTTTGCATTCTTCTAAAAGCGCTTTCGCTTTATCTTTTTGTCCTAATCCTTTAAAAGCTTCTGCCAATCCCAACATTGCTTCTACGTTTTTAGGGTCCTTTTTCAAAACAGTTTCAAAGCGTTGTGCTGCTTTTTCAAACTGCTGCGAAATCAATCCTTGTTGCCCAAGCAATAAATTTGCACCTGCATGCTCTGGGTCTTTTGCTGTTATTTCTTTTACCAATCCTACACCTTTCATTGCTGCGCCTGTGCCAAAATAACATTCTGCAAGCGATAGCCTAGCTGTGTCATTTGAAGGATTGAGCTCCAAAAGCTGCTCATAACAAGCAATAGCTCCATTTGCTTCCCAGTTTTGAACCGATGCTTCATGCTCGTTTCTCGCTAAGTCTAAAAACAATTGGGCGGCGAAGGTGAGCTTTTTTTCTGATTTTTCCAATTTTGCTTCCAAAGAATAAAAATAAGCTGCTAGCGGAAACTGTTTATGCTCTTTCCAGGTTTGTGCATATTGCCCAAATAGTGGTGCTAGCTTGGCCGAATCTCTTACACTATGCAATTTTTGGTCTATTGCTTGCATCTCTGATAGCGCGTGTTGCGACATCCCTTTTTTTGCTGCAATAATAAAAGAGTCTACATCTAAGCTTGGTATGGCTGCTTGCATTTGCCCTCCGCCACCTGCCATGGCACCTGTCTCGGTTGTAGGCTCTGGCTTGGGTGGCTTGGTATTGCCAGCAAAATAAATAACGGCTACCAACAGTAGCGCTACTATTACAGATATTATGGGTCCTTTGGTCACTATAAAAGCATTTTTTGTTAGGGGCACAAAAGTAGTACTTTTTATCTCTATGGCCTTGGCAATAAGTATGGCTATACCAAAAGCTTTTGCTAAAACTCCTTTATCACCTTAGCGCTAGCGCTACAGCGCATTTTTTATATCTGCAACTAGCAGGGCTAGCTTTTCGATATTCACATGGTCCATAATTACTATTTTGTACCATTGCGCAGCACCATGATTGTCGGGTACAAGGCCAAACTTGGATACTACCTCCGCTGTCACAAAATTGCTTTTAATGGTAATGATATTTGCCATCGGATGCCTGTAATATTCTATACCCAAATGGCTCAATTGCTTGCACATCCACTCGGTTCTTTTTTGCAACACAAATATCTTCTCGTACCAGCCAAAGGGGCCATTCTTTACCAATATCATCCATGCGGCCACAGCATTTGCTCCAGAACGGCTGCCTATCAGGGTATAATCTTCGCCTTCTACATAGCTAGCCTCTTGGGTATTTACATATTGTATATTGCCCTTACGAATAAGAAAGATGCCCGTGCCATAAGGTGCTTGCGCCATTTTGTGTGCATCTAGCGTAAAAGAGCAAATGTGCTCGTTGGCAAATGTGAGTTTGCTATTTTCATCGGTGAAGGGATAATAAAACCCACCATATGCCCCATCTACGTGCAGCCGAAAACTACAAGCCTCGCCTTGCAAGCCCGCCACTAGCAGGTCTACATCATCTACCGAGCCAAACATCGTTGTCATCATATTGCACACTACTATAAAATGCTTTTTACCATCTGCTTTGGCCTTGCGTATGGTATCGGCAATACCTTGTGCACTTAGTGCTCTGCTGTCTTTTTCTACAGGTATTTTATAAATGTCTAATGCTAGCAGATTAGCACCTTTGTCCATAGAATAATGGCTATCTGTGCTACACATTATACAGATATCTGTGCGCTGCGCCGCCTGCTTTGCCATAAAGTAGTTGCGGTATATCCACAGTGCTTGTATATTGGCCTCGGTACCGCCCGATGCTACATAGCCATCTTGCTCGCCAATGTTGCCTTTGAGTATATCTACGGCGCATATATCTATAAGGTGGCGCTCTATGTTTTGGGTACCAGCAAAAAAAGACTCAGACCTACCCAAAGTATGGCAGCCAATATGATTGGGGTTTTGTATCAGCGTACTCATAAACGGCGCATCTTTTACAAAGCTTGCATCTTGGTTGAAAACCTTATCGTCTAGGTTGGATGCTGGTATGCCTAGCACCGTTTGGCTAGTATAGTTTACATTTTGGGCCAATGCACTAAACACTACTTCTTTTATTTCTTCTTGCGATTTTTTATTCCAAAATTTCATACAATATTTTATTAAAAACCTAGGCTTAGGCTTGGCAAAATTAATAGCTTTTGCAACAGCAAAACGTGCGCCATATCACAGCAGCAGCACTACTGCCACTACCCCAAAATTAAAAGAAGCGGATGAAAGCAATGTACATCTTGCCTTCATCCGCTTCTTTTTTATTTAAGCGCATTTGCTATGGGTATTAATACTGCTCTAGCATATATTTTATCACATCGGTAGTGGTTACAATACCTTTAAGCTCTTTGCCCTCTACCACTGGCAATGCATGAAACCCTTGCGTTGCAAACAATTCGGCCACTTCTTTTATCGTCATTTCGGTATCTATCACTTGTGGTTTGTGGGTCATTACCTGTGGTACACTTAGCATTTCTAGCACGGCATCGTCTGCGCCTTCTTGGTTTTCGAACAGCGCACCAAAGGTCAGTCTATTAATATCTGTACTACTGATGATACCTGTAATCTCGTGGCCCTTTGTTACTGGCAAATGCCTAAACGTATGCTTCCGAAACAAGGCTACCACATCCTTCAAATTGTCTTCTTCTTTTACGCTCAGCACGTTTTCGGTCATAATGTGCTTTACTGGCTCTCTTTTTTTCATAATTCTTCTGTTTTATTGAGTGATTATTTAATGCTACAAAGCTCCCCCAAAAAAATCCACGCACCTATGACCACCGTCAGCCCA
>JADLEN010000302.1 GCA_020846105.1 Chitinophagaceae bacterium
AGCCCATCGGCTTCTAGCTTGTGCAGGGTGGGGTATAGTGCTGCTTCATTCAATAGCATTTTACCTTTGCTTGCATCTTTTACCGCTTTAGTTATTTCGTAGCCATACATTTGGGTATTATTGCTTATCAATTGCAGTACAATTGTTGCCAAACTACCTTTAATAATTTTATCTTTTTCCATAGCTATTTGCAAATATAGCAATACCTAAGTAAATTAGGTGTGCTTGATGTTGTTGTTTTCAGCCTAAAATGGCTTAACTTCGTCACTTGTAATTTTATTAAAAAATAAATCCCACAATAGTATGAAAAAAACTAGTTACAAATTATGTTTGGCATTTGGTGCTGCTATGTTATGCGCCAACCTCACAAACGCCTTACCAAAAAAGCTAAAAGTATTGTTTATCGGCAATAGCTATACTGCTTTTAATACATTGCCCTTACTTACTAGAGATGTTGCATTTTCGGTAGGCGATACTTTGATTACAGATTGGACAGCGCCAGGAGGCTACACCCTTGAGCAGCATGCTTCTGATATAGCTACTTTGGGTAAAATATCCGTAGGCGATTGGAATTATGTAGTGCTCCAAGAACAAAGCCAAAGGCCGGCATTCACCGACGCAGATGTGATGAGAGACGTCTATCCTTATGCCAAAAAGCTAGATAGTATCATACACGATAAAAACAATTGTGGGCGATCTGTTTTTTTTCAGACTTGGGGCTACAAAAATGGTGATGGCAGTAACTGTTTATCATTCCCGCCAATTTGCACTTATGAAGGAATGGATAGTATGCTTGCCTTGCGCTACAAAACAATGGCTACGGCCAATGAAGCTTTGCTATCTCCTGTAGGGCAAGTTTTCAAAGAGTTGCGTAAGGCACATCCTGGTATCGAGCTTTATTCTCCAGACCTAAGCCACCCTTCAGAGGCGGGCTCTTATGCAGCAGCTGTCACTTTTTATACCATTTTATTTGGCAAAGATCCTACTTTAATTACATTTAGTTATTCGATACCTCCAACAGATGCTATTAACATTAGGCTCATTGTTAAAGCTTTTGTTTACGACCATCTTGTGAAATTTGGTTTCGGAACTTTTGACCCAGATGCAATGTACACCTACTCTTCGGCAGGGGGCAATACTATCAATTTTAGTAGTGCAAGTTCAGTATTTGTCGATAATTATTCTTGGGATTTTGGCGACGGTGGAACCTCAAATTTGCCAAACCCTTCGCATACCTACGCTGTTGCAGGCACTTATACCGTTCGTCTTATTGGCGACAATTGTATTATTAATGATACCGCTACCCAATCTGTAAATGTTGGTCCAAGTAGCATTAATGAATCTACACTTTTGAGCAGTATCTCACTTTTTCCTAACCCTGCAAATAATGTTTTGAATATAGAATCGACTTCGAATATTTCAAAACTTTCTTTTCAAATTACCAATTTGTTATGCATTTCTATTTTAGAAAATACAACTATTAGTAACAATGCCATTGACATTAGTAATATTGCTACAGGTATTTATTTGCTCAGAATCACTGACAAAGAAACTGGCGCAGTTGCCACTATGAAATTTGTAAAAGAATAAGAACCATCTTAATTTCCATTTATTGATGCCCTCAAATTTCAATGTTTGAGGGCATTTTTATGTGTTTTTTTTCTGTCAAATACAGTATTAATCTGTTATTTTTGTCCGCGCTACTTTCACCCAAAAAAGCCATTACATTATTTTTTCGCCAGATCACATACTCAATACACCCATAGAATACCTTAAAGGTGTGGGGCCACAGCGAGGATTGCTGTTGCGAAAAGAATTAGAGATAAGCACCTACGAAGATTTACTACAACATTTTCCATTTCGCTATTTCGACAAAACGGGTATTACCAAAATATCAGCCATTACCGACACTACAGAATATGTGCAACTATCGGGCAAAATTGTCAATATTTTTGAAGAGGGTGAAGGCCGAAAAAGAAGGATTTCTGCAACTTTTTATGACGATACAGGTCGTGTAAATTTGGTTTGGTTTCAAAGCTTGTCTTGGGTAAAAAAGAATATTGAAGATAATGGGCAATATGTGATTTTTGGCAAGCTAAGCACTTTCAACAATGCCTATAGCATCACGCATCCCGAGCTTGAGTCTTTGGCCAAAGCCAACGCCACTATTGGCATGCAGCCTGTATACTCTTCTACGGCAAGGCTTACCAGTATGGGTATTAGCAACCGTTCTTTTGCCAAGCTTAGCCAAGCCTTGCTCGAAAAGCTGAAGCCAAATGACATTATAGATTTTTTGCCAGCCAATATTTTATCCCAAAATAAATTGATGGGTAGGTACGAAGCATTGTGCCATATTCATTTCCCTACCAACGAGCCTGCATTGCAGCAAGCAAGGTATAGGCTCAAATGGGAAGAGCTCTTTTTGATGCAAATGCAAATTGCTAATTTGCGATTGCAACACACAGTGCAGCCGGGTTATAATTTTGAAAAGGTTGGCGATTTCTTTAATGGTTTTTATAAAAATGGATTACCCTTTGCACTTACCAATGCCCAAAAACGAGTATTGCGTGAGATAAGAATGGATACCGCTACCGACAAACAAATGAATCGTTTGGTGCAGGGCGATGTGGGTAGTGGCAAAACTATTGTGGCCACCATGAGTATGCTTATGGCTTTGGATAATGGCTTTCAGGCATGTATGATGGCACCCACCGAGATACTTGCTAGGCAACATTATGCAGGTATTCTAGAATTACTAGCACCCTTTCAGATTCCTGTTGCACTGCTTACGGGTACCGTAAAAGGAAAAGAAAGAAAAGCTGTTTTGGCAGGCCTACAAAACGGACAAATAAAGATTGTAGTGGGCACCCATGCCATCATCGAAAAGAATGTTCAATTTCAGAATTTGGGACTAGCCGTAATAGATGAGCAGCACAAATTTGGGGTAGGGCAGCGCGCAAGATTATGGGCAAAAAATGAAAAAGCACCACATGTTTTAGTGATGACAGCCACTCCTATTCCTCGTACTTTGGCAATGACGCTTTATGGCGATTTGGATATTTCTGTAATAGACGAATTGCCGCCTGGACGCCAAGTAATTAAGACCTTTCATCGTACCGATAATCATCGGGCACAAGTGATGGGTTTTGTGAAAAATGAAATAGATAAAGGTCGGCAGATTTATATTGTATACCCTTTGATAGAAGAGTCTGAAAAACTAGACTATGAAAGCCTTTTGGCAGGTTATGAGCAAGTAAAATCTTGGTTTCCAGAGGGCAAATACCGCATAGCAATGGTGCATGGCAAGCAAGACCCTGCCGAGCGCAAACGCAATATGGAAAGGTTTGTAAATGGCGATGCGCATATTTTAGTGGCAACGACTGTAATAGAGGTAGGGGTAAATGTGCCCAATGCAAGCTTGATGTTAATAGAAAGTGCTGAAAGATTTGGGCTTTCGCAACTTCACCAATTACGGGGCAGGGTAGGCCGCGGTGCCGATCAATCTTATTGTGTGTTGCTTACTGGGTCTGGTATTTCCAAAGATAGCTTTGAGCGGATGCGAGTGATGACAAGTACTTCAGACG
>JADLEN010000303.1 GCA_020846105.1 Chitinophagaceae bacterium
CTAATAATTCGTGCCCCATTTTTATTCCAAAATCTTTGGCTTCAGAAAGGCAGCATTGGCTTTCAATTTCTATTTTTTCTTTACCATCGAGTGTTAGGATATTTCCCTGAAAACGTATCGAACCATTTGCGATTTCTGCCAATGCACTAATAGGTGTAGAGCAGCCTCCCATAAGGGTCGTAAGAAAATCTCTTTCTATTTTTACGCAAATTTCTGTATCGCTATTATTGAATTTTTGACAGTGAGCAAACAACTCATTTTCTCCTGCTCTGCACGCTACCATTACAGCACCTTGCGCGGGCGCGGGCAGCATCCAATCCAGCTCTATTGCATTGCTATTGCGCATTTCCATTCTGTCGAGACCAGCAGCTGCAAAAATGGCACCACCCCAATCGCTTTCTTCTAATTTACGCATCCGTGTTTGTACATTTCCGCGCAAATTTTCGATGGTACTTTCAGGATATTTATTCAGCCAAGCAGCTTTGCGCCTTACTGAACCGGTAGCTATCTTTGAAGGGTTAAAATCTCTACTATTGGGGTGTGGCACAAATAAATCTTTGTGAGATGCTCGCGTCAAAACTGCCGCCTGTATTGTGCCTTGTGCCAATTGTGTAGGTACATCTTTGAGCGAATGCACGGCAATATCAATTTTATTACTGAGCAAAAAGGCATCTATTGTTTTCGTGAAAACACCTTGAACGCCCATAGCATAAAGCGGTGTTACTAAATCCAAATCGCCTTCACTTTTTACAGCAACCAATTCTGTTTGCAGGCCCTGAGATTCTAGCAAAGCCTGTACTGTATTGGCTTGCCAAAGAGCGAGTTTGCTATCGCGTGTGCCAATTCTGATAGGTTTTTGCATTGTTTTTTTTAGAAAGAAATTTAAGAACGCGTCATAAAATCATTGAGCGCTTGAATATAAGTGCAACCTCGTTCGTTTTTTTGTTGCATTTGCACCGCCATATTATTGAGTACTTTTTGAATTTTATCATCACCTTGTACACATTCCGAAACCAAAATATCTTGGTGTTTTAATTGCATTGATTCGAGTGTGCATTTTGCTGCTTTTATCACGGGTACGTGCTGGCGCATTTTGTACCATTTTATAAAATCGGCAATGTGGTTACTAATAATTTTTTCGGCTTTGGGCACTTCGCCTTTACGCATTTGCAAGGTATTATCGGTTACTTTCGATAGCTCATCAACGTTTACCAAACGCACGCCCGGCAAGGGTATAACATCAGCAGAAACATTGTAGGGGATAGACAAATCTATAATTAATTTTGCTCCGCTACCTTCTATATGATGCTTGTGTAGTGTAGGCGCATTGGCGTTTGTGGCTACCAAAATAATGTCTGCTTCTTGCGCTTGTTGCTCAAACGTTTTGTCTTTGTTGTGTGTGAGCCCCAATTCATTTGCCAGCTCTTCGGCTTTCTCGGCAGTACGATTGATGAGGTTTATATTTTTAGTACCCAAAACACGCACAATATTTTTGCAGGTATTTCTACCAATTTTACCTGTGCCAATTAGCAGTATTTTTTTGTCTTTTGTTTCAGCAAATTGCTCTTGAATATATTGCACAGCCGCAAAAGAAACAGAAACAGAACCACTACTAAGTTGCGTATTGGAGCGAATTGCTCTTGAAGATTGTAAGGTAATATTTACGATTTTTTCTAAAAACAAACCCATACAATTGTGCTCTTTCGAAACACCTGCTGCCTTCTTTATTTGAGAAATGATTTCATAATCACCCAATATCTGAGAATCAATACCAGCAGCTACTTCCAGCAAATGATTTATTGCCGCTTCGCCATTTTTGCAATAAGAATGTTGGTTGAAAACTTCGAGATTTCCTTTTGTTTCAGAACAAATAAAGTGCGCAAGTGCTATTGCAGAAGGGGCTACAGCAAAAATTTCTGTACGATTGCAAGTAGAGAGCACAAAAAACTCATCAATTTGGAAAGTAGAAGCCTTTTGCAAAAGACTTTCGTACTGTCCATTATTTATCGCAAAATCTCCACGAGTGGCAGCATCGGTATTGCGATAATTGATGCCTACAACGTAAAAATCTGATATGTTTTTTAAGCTATTCACAGAGTTGAAAACCATCCCTTTTGGTGTGGGGGCAAAGTTATTAGTACCTACGCTAAAAGCCTAATTGTGGATGCTCAAAACTGTCATTCAATTGTCATTCTATGGGTGATTATGAGCAATATCATAAAAGCATAAACAATTGAAATAAATGCAGGAACAAAGGTTGTTGAATTATTTGAAAAAACGTTTCAATTCGCGGTCGGCATCTCTGTTTTTGATCGTATCGCGTTTGTCATGTAGTTTTTTTCCTCTTCCCAATCCTATTTCTACTTTGGCATACCCCTCATTGGTAATGAAGACAGAAAGTGGTATTATTGAAAAGCCTTTTTCCTTTATTTTCCCTTCCCATTTACGCAGTTCTTTTTTGGTAAGGAGCAGTTTGCGCTCTCGGGTGGTAACATGCGCTGCGTATCCAGCATTAGCGTATTCGCCAATAAAAAGGCTTTTGATCCAAAGCTCGCCTTTATGAAAAATGCAATAGGAGTCATTAAAACTCACTTTGGCATTTCGAATAGATTTTATCTCCGAACCAGTAAGTACGATACCCGCTTTGAGCCTATCTTCAATAGCATACTCAAAAGTAGCGGGTCTGTTTTTTATATAAATATTCTGAGCCAATTTTTATTTTTGAGTAGCCATAAACCAACTTATGGACTGGCTTAGTTTGGCCTTTAAGTTTTTACGATCAACAATGAAATCCAAGAAACCATGATCGAGCAAAAACTCAGAGCGCTGAAAACCTGCAGGCAAATCTTTCTTAATTGTTTCTTTGATAACCCTAGGGCCAGCAAAGCCAATTAAAGCTTTTGGTTCTGCAATATTAATATCGCCAAGCATTGCATAGGAGGCTGTAACACCGCCTGTTGTAGGGTCGGTCATTAAAGATATATACGGCAATCGGGCTTTGGCAAGACGGGTAAGCTTGGCCGAAGTTTTGGCCATTTGCATTAGCGAAAAAGCAGACTCCATCATACGTGCACCGCCTGATTTTGAAATAATCATAAACGCCATTTTATGTTTAATAGCATAATCAATTCCACGGCTAATTTTTTCACCTACAACAGAGCCCATAGAGCCGCCAATAAAGTTGAAATTCATACAAGCAACCACTAATCCTTGCCCATCTACAGTACCAACACCTACTGATAGTGCATCTTCGGGTACCTTTTTCAAGGCGCCTTCAAGCCGCTCTGAGTAAGGTTTAAGGTCAACAAAGCCTAATTTATCCACAGAAACGATATTGCTAAAAAGATAGTCAACTTTGCCTTCGTCAAAAATTATATCAAAATATTCTGGCGAATTAATTCGGTTGTGCATATTGCACTTAGGGCAGATCCAAAGATTCTCTGCCAACTCTTGTTGCGTGATTGTAGTACGACATTCAGAGCATTTATGCCAAAGTCCATCAGGAGTTTCGCGCTTCTCATTTGTTTGGGTCAAAACCCCTTTTTTGATACGCTTGAACCAAGTAGATGACATATAAATTAGATTAAATGAAATTATATTTTATAAAATAACCCTAAAAACAAAAATGTTTGTTGGGAGGGCAAATATACACTAAGTGCCGAAAGTGCAAGTTTTATTACTCAGGAATTTCGCGATTGCCACTTAATAAATAGACAACTGCCATTCGGATGGCCACGCCATTTTCTACTTGGTCCAGTATGATTGATTGTCCTCCGTCGGCCACATCAGAGTCTATTTCTACTCCCCTATTTATAGGGCCAGGATGAAGTATTAAGATATCTTTTTCCAAGGAATCGAGCATTGCCTTATTAACACCGTAAAACAAAGCATATTCTCTAAGCGAAGAAAACAATGGCTTATGTTGACGCTCTAATTGAATACGCAGTATATTGGCAATATCGCATTGCTGTAAAGCTTTTTTCACATTATACTCTACTTGCACGCCCATTGATGCGATATACTTGGGTATCAATGTTGGCGGGCCACTCACGATTACTTTGGCACCTAATTTTTGTAAACAATAAATATTACTCATTGCCACACGAGAGTGCATTATATCGCCAACAATAGCTACTGTTTTGCCACTAATGTCGCCATATTTTTCCCGCATAGAAAAAGCATCAAGTAAACCTTGGGTGGGGTGTTCATTGACCCCGTCTCCGGCGTTGATAATACTTGCGTCTATATGATTGGCCAAAAACCAAGGAGCCCCAGAAGCAGCATGGCGCATTACCACCATATCCACTTTCATCGCTAGGATGTTGTTCACAGTGTCTATCAGCGTTTCGCCTTTAGAAACAGAAGATGCAGATGCCGAAAAATTGACCACATCGGCGCCCAATCTTTTTTCGGCAAGTTCAAAAGATGTGCGTGTGCGGGTAGAGTTTTCGAAGAAAATATTGGCAATAGTGGTGTCGCGCAGAGCAGGAACTTTTTTGATAGGCCTTTGCAATACCTGTTTAAAATTATCGGCCGTCTTGAAAATAGTATGAATATCTTGCGTTTGCAATTCTTTTATTCCCAGTAAGTGTTTTACGGATAAAGACATTTATTATTTTCTTTTTCTACTTTTTAAATTTGCTTTCAACGATTTATTATTTGCTTTATGATTTTTCATTAAAATCAGCAAAGCGCAATTTCGGTAATCATTTTAAATCAGTACTA
>JADLEN010000304.1 GCA_020846105.1 Chitinophagaceae bacterium
ATACATCGAGCATTATCAGTAAAGATATCTTCATCTACTATTGCATAAGACGCACCCATGGATATGGCCGCTAATGCAAATTTGTTACCATTAAACGAAGGACCTTTTAATGCAAAAAAGATATTGCCAGGTTCAATTTTTCGGCTATCTGTTTGAACTGAGGGGTATTGTAAATAAATTGAGTATAGCTGTTCAATTGTCATAATTACTGTAGGGTTTTATTAAAATAGAAAACCCACCAATACATTGGTGGGTTTTCTATTTTAATCTATTAAAAGTATTATTTATTTTGCTTTTCTTTTTCCAGAAAAAATATTGCCTGGAGTGCCATTCGGGCTACCCAAACGATCCATTGCACAGCGGAAACCTATTGCTGAACTAGAACGATTTGCTTGCATAAATCGACGAGTACCAGGAGACATCCAATAAGCACGATCTGCCCATGAACCACCTTTATACACTTTTGATTCATCATTTATAAGGGAAGTTTTTCCATAATCATAGAAATATAAAGACATTGAATCACCATCGTCATAGTTGCGGACGTCTGCTTTTTTCATACGATAATTGTTACCCATAGTTGCAATCTCTGTAGAATCCAATTCACGAGTAGTCAACTGACCCAAAGAATCTTTTTCTTGTATAGATCCATCTTCGGCATTACGTGTATAAGTTTTGTACACATTACCACGGAATGGGCGAAAATCGTTAACGTCTTGGTGAGAAGTTGGTCTGTAGGTATCCATTACCCACTCAGAAACGTTGCCAGCCATGTTATACAATCCTAATGCATTTGGCATAAACGCTGCAATGTTTGATGGAATATCGGCATTGTCATTCAAGCCGCCAGCAATACCCATATTGTCACCAGCTCCACGTTTGTAGTTAGCAAGGAATTCTCCTTGGTAAGAATTGCGAATACCATAACGAGTAGTATTTGGGTCACCCCATGGATAAGTATTTCTGTTAGTGATTACTTCTTCTCCGCGACGGCGTTTAGTAGCTGGTTCAGGATTATTTCCTTTAAGTCCCAATGCTGCATATTCCCACTCAGCCTCTGTAGGTAGGCGGTATGCTGGTAAGAAAATACCATCAGAGTAATTTATTGAACGTTTGCCAGAACCATTAGGGTCGAAATCTTTTTTACGGTTACCCCCAGCAATACCTTCGTATTGTCCTGTAAGGTATGCTCCATCATTATAGACATCCTCATTTACTTGGTTCGGATTTTTCTTCAACTTACCACTCTTAATGAGAATCATTTCATTAACGCGGTCTGTACGCCATTTGCAATAATCAGTTGCTTGTTCCCAAGACACACCAACTACTGGATAGTAGTTATAGGCTGCATGACGGAAGTAATAATCGACCATTGGTTCATTGTAAGACAAGGCGCTTCTCCAAGAAGTAGAATCGGGCAATGTAGCTGCAACCAATTCTGGATAATCCGCAGAATATGCACGAGTCATCCAATAGGTGTATTCACGGTAGTGAACGTTCGCAACCTCTGTTTGGTCCATATAAAAGGATGATACAGACACAGTGCGTGGAATGTTTGAATGTCCTTCACCAAGATCTTCTTCTGTCTGACCCATTGTAAAGCGACCACCTTCTACAAATACTAAGCCTGGTCCTGTTTGCTGGCCTGGATAATTAGGCACATCAAAACCTCCAAGCTTCGGGTCATTGTAATTCCAGCCAGTTTTGCCAGAAACACCGCCACCACTTTTTTTGGAAGAGCAGGCAGATAAGAGCGTAGCTGTTCCTATGCACAGTAAGCTCATACTAATGAGTGTTCTTTTCATAATTCTGAGAAAAATATTTACTACTAAATTGAATCTAATTATTGTTAAAAGTCCTACAATAGTAGAGCATGTTTTTGAGAATGTCAAGTATTTTTTATGGTTTTTTAGAAAATTATTTTTTTCGTGTTATTTTTTTTGGAAAACTATTTCTTGATTATTAGTTCGTAAAGCCTTTATTATCAATGATTTTAGCTAGTATTTTGTTGGCTTAAGATTAACTTAATAGCGTGAATTAATTTTTATTTAACGTGACTTGTCGGTTCAAACTAGACCCCTGCACTAGGGTTTTTCGTATAATAGTTTACATCTCGAGACAAACTAACTTTGATAATAAAATGATAAAAAAATCGTTTGATTGATAATGTCAATCGTTTTTGAGTATTCTGTCACCAATTTCTAAATCACTTCACTTATCTTTGAGAACGAATAAGTTTAACCCTTGTATTGAATTATCATGAAAAAATTAACACTTACTATATTACCTTTTCTGTTAGCTTTTCTTAGCAGCAGTGGTCAAAAAATGCAACAATTTCATTTTGAATCAAAAAGCACTAATGCTAAAAATGCTTTTGAGGTTTACAGGGCTAATATAAGCTCAGCAACAAAACCCAGTGTTAAAATTATAAACCCAATTTACAAACTTACACAAGATATTGTATCAGACAGTATTTTAGATGTTAGCGGCGAATTGCAAGTATTTGTGGGTACCGAACGAAAAAGAAACTATGCCTTTATTCAAATCCCACGTTATAAAAAAAATGGCGACGGTACAATAAATACACTTGTTTCATGTGATTTAGAAATTACAGAGGCAACAGCTGCTAGTAATGCGCAAAATGGTATTTCCTCACTATTGAAAACTACGAATGCAGCTTCTGTATTATCAAATGGTACTTGGCAAAAAATTGCTGTTGGTACCAAAGGGGTTTATAAAATTGACTACGATTATGTAAAAAATGTTCTTGGACAGTCGGGTACAATAAGTAGTGCAACTATTAGACTCTTTGGTAATGGTGGCACAATGGTTAATGAGAGCAATGCAATAAGACAACCCGACGATCTTGCAGAAAATGCTATTGAAATGGTTGATGGTGGTGATGGTAATTTTGGACCTGGCGACTATTTTTTATTCTATGCCAATGGCCCAATGGATTGGGTAAAAGACTCCTTAAATCAGCGCTTTTATCATCGCACAAACATCTACTCAGACTCTAGTTACTATTTCATTTCTTTCAATAATGGTAATGGTTTGAGGCTTAGTAATGCTTCTTCAACTGGTTCTGCCAATACTACCGTTAGTAGCTACAACGACTATGCGCTTCATGAAAAAGAATTAATCAACCTGGGTCTTTTTGGGAAAACTTGGTGGGGCGAAACTTTCGGATTCAATGCTGGGCAAAGTAATACTCAGGATATCAACTTCAACATGAGCAACAGTTCTGATTCTGTTACTTATCGTTACCAATTGGCTAGCGCTGCTGTGGGCCAAACAAATACAGCCTCCTTCGTAGTAAAACTTAATGGACAAACATTAGAAACACACACAGGTATTTACGGCATTACCGGCCAAGATGGCGACAATCCAGCATCTCTTATTGCTAAGCAAGGCACTGTTGTAATACCTAATACAGGCTCCTTAAGTTTCAATTTTCAGTACACCAAATTTGTAAGTATTGCTACTGGGTATCTCGATTTTGTTGAAGTAAATATTCGTAGACAATTGCTTTTCAACGCTGGCCAACAACTATCTTTTAGAGATTGGCGAAGTGTAGCTGCTGGCGCTATTGCAGACTACCGTATAGGCAATGCTAGCAACAACCTCAGCGTTTGGGATGTTACCAATCCACTTGCACCTATACGTATCAGTGGCAGCAATAATAGTGGCATTTATAGCTTTGTTCAGGATGCCAACAGACTCAAAGAATTTATAGCTTTTGACAACAACTTTCTTGCGCCAAAATATATTGGCCTCGTACCCAATCAAAACTTACACGGCCTCGCCCAAGCCGATTATATAATTGTCACACACCCCGAGTTTATGACTGCTGCAAATAAACTTGCAGATTTTCATAGAACATCCAACAATCTTACAGTACATGTAATACCTACAGACCAGGTATACAACGAGTTTGCCTCAGGCGCCAAAGACATCTCTGCTATCAGAGACATGATGCGTATGTTTTATGAAAGAGCGGGCAAAAACGAAGACTTGCTACCCAAATATCTATTGCTCCTAGGCCAGGCATCTTTCGATTACAAAAACATTATCCCCAACAATGCCAAGCTAGTACCTACCTACGAAACTGCAGAATCTTTAAGTGCTACTTCGGGCTATTGTACAGACGATTACTATGCGATCTTAGATAGTAATGAAGACATCAATCTTGGCTACTCATTATTAGACATCGGCGTAGGGCGCATACCTGCTACCAATGCCACCGAAGCATCTGCTATTATAGACAAAATAATACGCTACAAAAGCAATGAAGCACTAGGCCCTTGGCGTATCAACAATGTGTTTATTGGCGACGATGAAGACAACGCTGGCAATCACCTTTTGGATGCCGACGAAATGTACCAAGCAGTAGAAAGCACCTCCGACCTTTATAAAGCGCAGAAGGTGTACCTCAACGCTCTCAACATTATTTCTACTCCAGGTGGTGCACGCTGCCCCGAGGCCAACAAAATTATTAACGACAATATTTTTAAAGGCACTTTCTTAATGAACTATAGCGGCCATGGTAGTATCTATACATTGGCTCATGAGCGTATCGTTACCCAAGACGATTACAACAGCTGGAACAACCAATATAAAATGCCCATCATGATTACCGCTACTTGCGATTTCAGCAGGTTCGATAACCCTGCGCTGCAATCTGCGGGCGAAAAAATAATGCTCAAAAGCGATGGTGGTGCTATTGCACTTGTTACCACCACACAAGTGGTATATGCTACTTACAACCGTATTTTCAACATCTCTTACCTACACGCACAGTTTACCAAAAACAAGCATGGCTGGAATACTTTTGGACAAGCCTTTCAAATATCCAAAAACGATGTACTCGCCACCGGCGATGTGGTCAACTCACGCAAATTTGCACTCCTCGGCGACCCTGCACTTACCCCCAACTTTCCACGATACGATATCAAAACAGACTCTATTAAAGCAATATCCGATAATACTACCGCCACTGCCGATACCGTAAAGTCGCTTGGGGCGTACCGTGTGTTTGGCACCGTGCGAGACGATGATGGTGTGGTAATGAACAGCTTCAACGGCAAGGTCAATATCACCTTCTTCGACAAAAAACAAGTAGCCGCCGTACAAACCGAAAACAGTGGTGCCGCCTACCGCAACTACGATCTTCAAAACAACATCATCTACAAAGGCATTGCTTCTGTGGTCAAAGGCACTTTCACTTTCGAGTTTATAGCCCCCAAAGACATCAACTACGAATTTGGCAAAGGCAAAATAAGCTACTACGCCGACAATGGCACTATAGATGCTGCTGGTGCCGACACCACCGTTACCGTTGGTGGTTTTGCCGATAATATTATACCAGACAACGATAGCCCCATTGTTCGCGTGTTTATGAACGATTCTTTGTTTCGTAATGGCGGCCTTACGGGCACCAACTCTATCCTCTACGCCATCATCACAGACAAAAGCGGTATCAACGTCTCTGGCAACTTTGTAGGCCACGACCTCACCGCCGTTCTCGACAACGAAATAGAAGTACCCTACATCCTCAACGACTATTACGAAACCGCACCCAACACCTACCAAAAAGGCTTCGTCACCTTCCCCATCACCGGCCTAGCCGATGGCATACACACTATCAAAGTCAAAGCTTGGGACGTACACAACAACTCTGGCCAAGGCCATGTAGTATTCGAGGTCTTGAACGGGTCTGTGGTGCAGCTGCGCAACATCTACAACTACCCCAACCCCTTTACAGACCTTACCCACTTTGTATTCGAGCACAACCACCCCAACGAAGCACTCAAAGCCACCATATATATCTACAACACCACCGGTAGCTTACTGCGCATCATCCACCAAGACTTTACACCCAGCGGTAGCAACAGCGCCGAGATAGTATGGAACGGCACCGGCAACGGAGGCGAAAAACTACCCGCAGGCATATACCCATACCGTATAAGAATAGCAACCGAAAAAAATATTGA
>JADLEN010000305.1 GCA_020846105.1 Chitinophagaceae bacterium
AGGTTATCATCAGCAAATCGAAAACTAAAAAGCGCACAGAGGGTATTGTAATAGAAGTAACCAACCGCAAGCAGTCCGATTTTATAGGACGTATGGAAGTAAAGCCAAATTTCGCTTTCCTTATCCCCGACAACGAAAACATTCCGATGGATATTTTTATCCCAATAGAAAACCTCAACGGGGCTGTAGATGGCGACAAAGCCATAGTGCGTGTTACCGAGTGGCGCAAAAGCAAAAACCCTGTGGGCAATGTGTTGCGCGTACTTACTAATGAGTCGGCAAACGAGCAGGCAATGCAAGACATCCTCTCCGAAAACGGCTTCCCGCTAACGTTTCCAGATGAGGTAGTAGAAGAAGCCGCACGCATCTCAGACGTACTAGACCCCAAAGAAATTGCGAAGCGAGAAGACTTTCGCAAGACCCTCACCATGACCATAGACCCGCACGACGCCAAAGATTTTGACGATGCTATCTCTATCAAAACTATAGAAAACGGATACTATGAGGTAGGTGTGCATATTGCCGATGTGAGCCATTATGTGCTGCCTGGCACTGCCCTAGACAAAGAGGCCTACAACCGCGCCACCAGCGTATACCTGCCAGACAGGGTATTGCCTATGCTGCCAGAGCACCTCAGCAATCAGCTGTGCTCGCTACGCCCCAACGAAGAAAAATTTACCTTCTCGGCCATCTTCGAAATCAATACCTCAGGCAACATTCGCAACTACCGCCTTGGCAAAACCATCATCAACTCTGACCGCCGCTATAGCTACGAAGAGGCCCAAGAAATAATAGAAGGCAAAAGTGGCGACAACGAAAAAGAAATTCGCATACTAGACACCATCTCCAAAGCCTTGCGCAAAGAGCGTTTCGACAAAGGTGCTATCAACTTCAACTCTACCGAAGTGCGTTTCCAGCTCGATGATAAAGCAGTGCCCATAGGCATCATTATCAAAGAAAGCAAAGACGCACACAAGCTTATCGAAGAGCTCATGCTCCTCGCCAACAGATACGTAGCGGCACACGTGGGCAAGGTCAAATTCCAAAACAAACCCCTACCCTTTCCCTACCGTATCCACGACCAGCCCAACGAAGAAAAGCTCGCCACCTTTGCAGCATTTGCAGCACGCTTTGGCTACAAGCTCAACCTTAGCACACCCGAAAAAATTGCAGAATCATTCAACGAAATGCTACGCAACGTACACGGCAAGCCCGAGCAACACGTCATAGAAACCCTAGGCATACGCACCATGAGCAAGGCCATATATACCACCGAAAACATAGGGCACTACGGCCTAGGCTTCGAAGACTATTGCCACTTTACATCGCCCATCCGCCGATACCCCGATGTGCTAGTGCACCGCATACTGCACGACGTGCTCAACGAAAAAATACAACCCCTTCACGGCCTCGAAGAAATGTGCCAACACTGTAGCACCCAAGAGCGTGGCGCTATGGACAGCGAGCGCACCGCCACCAAATACAAGCAGGTAGAGTATATGCAGCAGCACGTAGGCGACGAGCTAGATGGCCTTATCTCTGGCGTCGCAGCTTTTGGCATATTTGTAGAAACCATCAACGAAAAATGCGAAGGCATGATACCCGTAAACGACTTGATGGAAATAGACCGTTTCGAGTTTTCAGAGCGCGACTATGCCATGGTAGGCCGCAATACAGGCCTACGGTTCACTATCGGCGACAAAATAAAAGTGCGCGTACTCCGTGCCGATCTCGACAAGCGCCAAATAGATTTCGAGCTATCCGAAGCGCCCCAACAAAAAGACCGAAAACCAGCCACAGACAGCAAGCGAGAAAAAAAACCAACCACCCCTCGTAAAAAGAAATAACACACAAGCAAAGAAAAAGCGCAACCTCAACGTTGCGCTTTTTCTTTGCACCCCTTCATAAAACCATTTTCCACTTTCATCAGCTGCTTTACCCTTTTCCTAAAACAAGCCCAAAACCAAAACACCAGCCCACTACTTTTACACCATGATACAGAAAATACTACTTACCGCTACGTTGGCACTCAGCTTTGCCTTCACGTCTTATGCTCAAAACACCAAAGAGCAAAAAAAGGAAAATAAAAAAGAAGCTTGTAGTGATAAATTCAAAGTGGACGATGCGAACGTCGTCATCACCAACGACAAGTCCTTTCTCAGTGGCTACTTTGCCATCCGTCTCGATGCCACAAGCGATGTACCCACTACCATGAAGGTGATTATGGAAATCAGCGATTGCAAAAGCAACATCAGCTACATTTCTATACCAATGGTGTTGGATGCAAAAGCCAACCTTTGGGTAGGCAAAGGCGGTATCCCACAACTACTAGGTTGCAACTATAACGAAAAATCACTGACTTTAGTCATCACCAACGAGTGTGGCGAAACCTTCGAGTCTAGAAGCAATAACGATAACAACCAAAATAGAACTTCAGATGGGGAATTTGGTAAAAAGAGAGTAATTGCATCAGCTATTCAAGATCAACAGCCATAACATACACATACAACCAACAAAAAGCCCTGCCATCTATCACCGATGGCAGGGCTTTTAATTTTTTGGGGCGTGCCCACTGTGGTGCTCCTCAGTAAAAGACAGTATCCCCACTGTCTAAAATAGAAATCTTGTTTTTTTATGGCAGCCTGCCTTGTAGCACAGACATTTAGGCTTTGCTTTTAGTGTTGCTCCAATTTGCAAACATTGAGGCGCCGCACCTCGGCTACCCACTTTTACTCTTTATAAAATTTCCCCACCCCTATTTTATGCTGCTCCTTATCATACACCGCTATATAATAAAGCCCACCACTTAGCAGCACCACAGGTATAGGCTGCTGTGCAGCTACATTATTAGTTTGCAGCACCACCTTCCCGTAGGTATTATATATCAGTAGCTCGCTTGCAGCTATGGCTAGGCTTATAAATGCGCGTGTAGGGTTGGGGTATATAGCCAAGGCCTTTACCGTATTTTGCTCTTCGATGCCAGATGTGCCTACGTAAAACGTGGTATCAAATTGGTTCCAAACGGTATCTTTTACATACATACCACTAGCGTCTGTATACCCATTTACAATGCTAGTAGAAACATGGAAATAATTAACATCAGTATACGGGTTTGCATACCTTACAGTATCAAATGTGGTAGAGAAAAATGTAGACCAAAAGATACCCGTCGGGTCGTACAATGCTTTTATAAAAACAGTATCATTAGATTTGTTGAAATAAGTAAACTTCACCCTAGGGCCATTAGTACCACTGCCGTAAGCAAATGATGAAGCGATATAAAAGCTGTAATCCATCCCCGAATTTGCATAAGAGAAAGCTGAAAAACCAATTTTTTGCCCCGCAACATCTTTATGAAAAGCAAGGATAACCATAAACAATACAAACAATTTCTTCATCTTCTAGTTTTTTTTAAAATTAAAAGCCCTTGTTGCTAGGCTACGCTGCAACACACTGCGCCTCTGCCAATACCAGCCCTATACCTACTTCCTAGCGACTATCGCGCAATCGATTGATATGGTTCAGCATATCCATACCACTGCCTAGCATCATTTTCACCATTATACTCCTAAACTTCTCTATATCCTCCACCTCGCAGTCCATTATTTCGGGGTAGGTATCTAACAGATAGTTTATAATATGCTTTTCCAAATTGTCCAGAAAGTCGTCGCTGCGCAACATATTAGTAGGTATCGCCTGCTTCAAGCCTTCAAGCTTTTGCTCAAGGTCTTGTTGCACTTTTTTGGGCAGCGGAGCCCTGTTCTGATACTCAATATCTCCTTCTATATGGTCTTGCCGCGACGCTTGTAGCCAATACTTACAGACATACGATTCAAAATCAAAACCCTCCTCCATCATTTGGTACATCACAGCTTTATGCTTTGGTCCGTAGCCACCCATTTGGTTGCGTATATCGTCGCAATAGCGGGCGATGTTGGGTTCTTCGCTTTTAAAATAATCCAGCAACATAAAGAAACTCAAATATAATTCCGCTCTTTGTTCGCCTTTTTGCACCCAGATAAAAAAATGAATATTATCATCACCAAAAAGCTCTTCGATAGTATAATGATAATCGCTGAAATGATAAATACTTGTCATTGTTTAATGTTTTGTATTGTTATAAATATTTGCCTTTGTTTACTTGGCTAGCACTATTTCTTGTTGGTGGGCTATACTGCAACACCGTGCGCCTATACCGCAACAAAGGCTAAAAGGTGAAAGAAACTAAAAATTTATCTTGGTTTTTCTAAACCCCTCATCTTGAAGAGTAACAACATAAATTATTATTATCAAAACATAGATTAGAGATCCTATAGTTTGATAAATGAAATTACTAATCACACGGCCATAAAAACCGCAGGAAAGATTTGGAAGCCAATTAATTAAACAAAAGCAAATAAAAGACAAAATTGTCATTGCAATTATATTTTTGAGTGATTTATCTACATCTTTAATGAAAATTAACGACAAAATAAATAATGAATAAAAAACTCCTACTGAACTAAATATAGTCCAAAAGGAAAAAAAATTAATATTTTCACTATCGACACCGTTCAATTCTTCTTTTATTTTCAAAAGATTTGCTGTTGGTTTTATTACATTGTAAGGATGATCTAAAGTTGTGTAATAATTAATATCATTATTCAACTTTAAAAATAACAGTGTGTCATCTCTATTTTGATTTCTTAAATTGATTAGTGATTTAATTGTGCTCACTTTATAGTTAGTGAAGATGAATTCAGATAAATGAACACTATAATCAATTATACAAATTACTGCGACAATACCAAATACTACTAAAATTCTATTATATAGTTTTATAGTTTTTTTTGACATAAACTTGATTACAAACATTATCCATTCAGTCATATTTTATCATTTTATTTTTTAAGGTTTTGCTACTGCTGCTATCGAGTCTTCGCCCCCACCCTCCTCCATCCACCCTCCAAAAATACCCTCTCCCCATCACATATCCAAAACAAAACAATACCCATAAATACGCCCATCACCCCCATCTGCCTTAGCCACACCATTGCACCGCCGCACCAATCCATCATTCCTGCGCCACTATCCTACGCAGCAGCGCCCAGCACCACCACCAAAGCAGCCAAAACCTACATATTAGCAGCCAAAACCTACATATTTGCCCCCACAACCACCACAAAAGCACCCAAAACCACCCTCGTAAAGCCCAAAACCCACATTATTCTATGTAGCGCCTCTTTATATGCTTGTAGCGCCTCTTTATACCTATGTAGCGCCTCTTTATACCTATGTAGAGCCACTTTAGATTATTGTAGAGCATCTTTATAACAGTGTAGCGCACATTTCTATACTTGTAGCACCACTTTATACCATTGTAGCGCACAAATATATTATTGTAGCGTTGGTTTATATTGGTGTAGAGCCTGTATATTTGTATGTAGAGGCTATATATATGCTCCGAGTATTTATACTATTCCTCCCTTTTTTCATGTTCAAGCTACCATTATGAAAATAAAAGCAAGCAACCTTGCCCAAAGCAAGCTCTACGGCTGCGCTCGCCGAGCCTGGCAAAGCTGCGAAAGATACCAAAGCAGCTTTATAACACTCCGCGCCTGCTATACGCCAGCATACATTGCCCATCAGCTAGCAGTGGTAGCCGCTGCGCAAAAACTGCCAGACTTTCAGGCACGCACCGCCGAAACCGAAGCGCGGCGTATAGAGCTCATACACTACATGCGCCATGCTACGGCACATTGGCAGCAGCTCAAAAGGTATATCAGCACCAGCTTTCCGGCAGACATGCAGCATATTATGTATGGCGCCGCTGGCGAGCAATACTACCGTGCCGCCGCGCTCAAAAGCTGGGTAAAACTAGCATCACTCATGCAAGCCGGGCATCTGTTTATAACCAAGCATCAGGCCCAGCTTGCTGCCAACAACAATATGCCGGCCTCTTTTGTGGCCGATTTTGCAGCCATTACCACAGAGCTACACCAAAAGCTAGACGTTTTTCGCCATGGCCGCCAGACCGACCACAGAAACACGGCCGATAAAATTGCTGCCAACAACCATGTGGCTGCCCAGCTCAGTATCCTCCTTGCCGATGCCAAGGTTGTCTTTCGGAATGATGATGTTGTGCGCCAATTTTTTACCCTTAACTACCTGCGCCACTCGGTGCATCATACTGTAGAAAACACCAACAATACCCAACCGTAGGGGCAAACCTATGTGTTCGCCCTGCAAACCGTTGGGGCGAACCTATGTGTTCGCCCAGCGCACCTATGCGTTCGCCCAGCATATTATCACCGCATCCGCCCCCTACTAGCACCCGCTATGAGGGGGCGGCGGCACACCCCAAAACACAAACGCTCCTGAAAATCATCAAGAGCGTTTGTAGTATTGGGTGGGCATTGTGGGCTATTGTAGCCCGGCGTTGCGTAGGTAGGGGGCCACTTCCATCTTGTGGCCTACCAGGTCTTCGAAGGCTTTGTTCAGGTCGGTGCTGTTGCCTACAGAAAGTATGTGCGTACGAAATTTGTCGCAGTTTTCGCGGGTCATGCCGCCGTTGGCTTTAAACCAGTCATACACGTTGTAGTCTAGGGTTTTGCTCCAAGTATAGGCGTAGTAGCCGGCGCTGTAGCCGCCGCCCCAGATGTGGGCAAAGTAGGGTGTGTGGTAGCGCGTGGGTACTTGGGGCACTAGCAGGCCGTATTTGGCAAGTGCTTCTTGCTCAAATTCGAGGGTAGGTTTTAGCTGGCTTTGGTTGGTGGCCATGTGCCAAGTCATGTCTAGCGTGGCGGCGGCTAGCAGCTCTGTGATGGCGTAGCCTTGGTTAAAGCTTGTGGCTTTCATTATCTTGTCTATAAGGGTTTGGGGTATTACTTCTTTGGTTTGGAAATGGATGGCGTAGTTTTTGAGTACCACGGGGTCTAGTGCGGCATGCTCATTTATCTGCGACGGAAACTCTACATAGTCGCGAGGTACAGCCGTGCCAGACAGAGATACGTATTGTTGGTTGGCAAATAGGCCGTGGAGGGTGTGGCCAAACTCATGAAACATGGTCGTCACATCGTCGAAACTAATGAGCGAGGGGTTGGTGCCTGTAGGTTTGGCAAAGTTGAAGACGTTCACGATAACAGGTTTTTGCTTCAGGTAATGGCTTTGGTTTACAAAATTGTTCATCCAAGCGCCACCGTTTTTATTGTCTCTGGTATAAAAGTCTAGGTAGTAAATGGCCATGCTGCTACCATCTTTATCAAAAACCTCGTAGGCCACCACGTCTGGGTGGTATAGCGGCAAGTCGGTGCGCACCTTGAAGGTGATGCCGTACATCTGCTCGGCGGCAAAGAATACGCCTTTTTCCAGCACGGTTTTCACTTCAAAGTAGGGGCGCACTTGGCTTTCGTCTAGGTCGTACTTGGCCTTGCGCACTTGCTCTGCGTAGTAGTCCCAGTCCCAAGGCTCTAGTGCAAAGCCACCTTTCTGCGCATCTATCAATGCTTGGATATCTTTGGCTTCGGTTTTGGCACGTGCTACAGCGGGTGCTGCTATCTGCGCCAGTAGGCCCATTGCGGCTTCGGGTGTTTTGGCCATTTGGTCTTGTATTTTCCACTCGGCAAAGCTGGCCTTGCCCATAAGCTGTGCTTTTTGTAGGCGCAGGCTGGCTAGTTTTTCTAGGATGCTGCGGGTGTCGCCATCATCGTTTTTTTCGGCGCGTGTCCATGAGGCTGTAAAAAGTTTTTCGCGAGCGGCACGGTTTTTCATGGTCATCAGCGGTGGCTGCTGCGTGGTGTTGATAATGCCGATAGCATATTTGCCAGCCTTACCCTCTTCGGTAGCTTTGGCTTTGGCAGCGTCTATATCGCCCGCCGATAGGCCATCTAGCTCATTGGCATTGTCGTAATACACGGTAGCGTTTTTGCGGGCTACCAATAGTTTGTTGGTGTATTGGGTGCTTAGGGTGGCTAGCTCTTCGTTTATTTTCTTTACTTTTTCTTTAGCGGCATCGTCTAGGTTGGCACCTGCCATCTCAAATTGTTGTAGGTAATACTCCGTAAGTCGCAGGTCTTCGCCTTTTAGTAGGCTTAGGTCTAGCGCTTTTATGCGTTGGTATATTTTGCTGTTGAGGTATAGCTTGTCGGAGTGGGCAGAGAAGATGGGCGCATATTCTTCTTCTATTTTTTGCAGTGTAGGGTTGGTGTTGGCGCCAGTAAGGTTGCCAAAGATAATGGTAGCACGGTTGAGGTCTTCGCCACTGGTTTCGATAGCAAGTATGGTATTGGCAAAAGTAGGCGCCTCGGTGTTGTTGGCTATTTTTTCTATTTCGGCATCATGGGTTTTCAGCCCTTGGTCAAAAGCCGGTTTAAAATGCTCGTCTTTTATAAGATCAAAGCGTGGCGCTTGGTATTGGAGGTCGCTTTTTTGCAATAGCGGGTTTTGGCTGGTGGTAGCTTTTTCGTTGCTACCGCCGCAAGATGCCAATATACCAGCAGACATAATAGAGAGGTATTTTTTCATTTGTTGAAATTGTTTTTTTTATTGAAGCTTTAAAATTAGGCAATTATTTTGCTTAATTGTGTGCACAAGTGATATGGGCAAAAAAAATCGGAGCGATTGAAGTCGCTCCGATAGAAATGTGTTTTAAGAATGTTTGTAGCTGATGGCTTATTATTTGCCACTTGCTGGTGCTTGTTTAGGGCTAGTTTGTCCGCTAGATTGTTTAATAACGTCTCTTGATTTTTTAGGTTTTTCGAGAAACATTACAGAGATGATACAAAGCGCACCAATAAGGCCCATGATAGTCCAAGTGCCTTTTTCCATCACATCGCCACTTTGTTTCACACCCATTATCTGAGAGCTCATACTACCAAAGCTACCAGAAAGGCCACCACCTTTTGGGTTTTGAACCAAGATGAAAAAAGCAAGAACGGCACAAGCTATAAGTATAATAACGGTAATAAAGATGATCATAATTAGTTTTCTTTGTTTAGTTGAGTTATTTTGGCGGCAAAGTAAGCCTTTTTTTCAGGATTCTGCAAACTTAATTTTCTATAAATCTCAATTGCTTTCTCAAACTTGCCTTGTTTGGTATGTATTTCGGCTAGCGACTCGCTCACCATTATATCTTGCTTGTCTATAGAGCTTATGGCCATTTCGAAAACCGCTTCAGGAATATTATCGTCTTCTTCGCCCATAGCAGCAGCAAGCTTTTCGCGTTGCCACATAGACCTAAGCATTGCTTTGTCTTCTTCTTCGCTTTGTTTGGCTTCGTTTTTCTTTTTGAGAAAAAGCAACCACTCGTCAAAACCCATCATTATCATTAAAGCCTTTTCGCTCACCTCGTCTTTATCGGCAAGGGCAGCTACGGCAGGCAACTCATCAGACACGGCAATGCCCTCTGATTGAAAATAATTTGTCGTTGCAAGATGTTCGGGCAGGTTTAAGTCCTCAGAAAGTGGCTCTGCGTGGGTATCTACAATAGTTGTAAGCTCCGCATTAGCATCTTGGGTGGCAGTTATGGCTTGTTGTTGCACTAGCCAGTTTCCCTGATACAAAATGCTTTGAAGCCTAGTGGTTTCGCTCGTGCCATTTGCATCTATTTGGGCTCTTAGCTGCATCCATTGTGCAGGTACAAAATAAGGGTACCTGTTAAGCAAGGATGCAATACTGGCTTCCTCTGCCTGTGTAAGTGCTGTAGGGTTGCTGAGCCAATGGCTCACTAATTTGGTTGGTGCTAACTGCATTTATTAATAATAATTATGAATAAACAATGGTGTTTACCAATTGACAAATGCTTTATTGAAAATATCATCTGCCAATTGTCGTCCTATCTCATCTATCAATTGATTTTCTACATTCTGGAGTGCTTGCGTAGCTGCAAAATCGGCAAATCGCGAAAAGCTTTGCTTATAACTTGCCTTCGGGTTTTTCCGATTCACAAAATCTACTTGAATACTAATTGTAAGCCTGTTTTGTGAGGCAGTTTGTGTATTCTGAATACCCGTAACCGTAACATCGTAGCCTACAATGGTACCCGAAAGGTCATAATCGGCCTCATCGCTACTTGTTGGTGCAAGGCCTGTTTGCGACAAAATTCTATTTCGTATTTTATCGGTAAGCGTAGCATTTAACGAGGGCATTACATTGCGCGCTCTGTTTTCAAAAGTGTGAAAATTTATGTTTTTGCCCTCAACGCTAGCACCCGTAAAGCTATACACCCCACACGACATTTGTAGTGAGGCTATAATAATGAGCAGCAAAAAGGCGGCGCTAAGTTTTAGGTTTCTTTGTTTCAACATCTAGTCTTTTATATCGTATTCTTTAATCTTGCGGTACAATGTTCGCTCCGAAATACCTAATTCGGCTGCAGCATCACGTCTTCTATTTTTGTGTTTGCGTAGCGCTTTTATGATAAATTCTTTTTCACGGTCGCTAAGAGCAAGCGTTTCTTCCACCTCTTCATGATGATCCACCAATTGGTCTGGCTGAGGGTAATATAATGGATTGCCAGGCAGGTAGTTTGTAGCTACAATAGGATTGCTATGCTCGTTACTGTCGTTATAATTTTTGGCAGGCATCAAATGCTCAAGCCCTTGCCCAGACATGCCTACACTGCCACCACGTGCCATATCAAACACCAATTGCTTGAGGTCGTTGAGGTCTTTTTTCATATCAAAAAAGAGCTTGTAAAATATATCTCTTTCGGTATCGTTAAGACTGTCGTGCTGGTGACCATAACTGCCAGATGCAGGCATCAAAGCCATACTAGCAGTGCGGTCTGAGGCTTGTGGCAAAAACCTTTGCAACACATCTGCTGTTACTTGGCTATCGCTTGCCAATACAGATATTTGCTCTGCAATATTTTTAAGTTCCCGAATATTTCCAGGCCATTTATAAGACAGCAAAAGATTGTTGGCATTATTGTCTAATTGAATGGCTTTTGTACGGTATCGCTCAGCAAAATCAATAGCAAATTTGCGAAACAACAAAGGAATATCTTCTGGTCTATCGCGCAATGCAGGCACACGAATAGGCACTGTGCTTAGGCGATAATAGAGGTCTTGGCGAAATTTTCCTTGATAAGTCAGTTCAAGCAAATCTTTATTGGTAGCGGCTACCACACGCACATTTGCTTTTTGCACCTTCGATGAGCCCACTCGGATGTACTCGCCAGTTTCCAACATTCTTAAAAGCCGAGCTTGTGTACCCAATGGCAATTCGCCAATTTCGTCGAGAAAAATAGTTCCACCATTTACAGTTTCAAAATAGCCTTTACGACTATCTACGGCACCAGTGAAGGCTCCTTTTTCGTGACCAAAAAGCTCGGAATCAATCGTTCCTTCGGGTATTGCGCCACAGTTTACTGCAATAAACGGATTGTGTTTTCGGGCCGAAAGAGAATGAATAATTTGTGAAAAAATTTCCTTTCCTACCCCACTTTCGCCCACTATTAATACGGTCAAATCGGTATTCGCGACTTGCTCCGCCACATTCAGTGCGTGGTTCAGCCCTGCCGAATTACCAATGATGCCAAACCTATTTTTTATACTTTGTAATTCCATTTAGTTTTCAAAATTCTTTTCTTGTAAATAATTTTTCTCTTTTAAAAACGATAAAATGAATGTTGCTTCCGCCTCATCAATACCACCAGCAAATTTGATTGTTTTCATTCCATAATCGAAACGTATCCTACCTTCTGGAATTACTTTTCCGAAATCATTTTTACGATTTGCAAAAATCCCATAAAATCGGTAATCATCTTCTTTAACGCGAAACTTCTTTGAAACTTCTAAATCGTATGTTTTTTTATTTCCAAAAAAAGGAACATCAATTGTAATCTCAATAAGTCCACTTTGAACAAACAATATTTCTTTACCAAATACCCCCCAAAGAAACCCTTTAAACGCAAGCAAACCTCCAATTACCCAAAATATCAGCCATACAAATATTATAAATTTCAATAAAATTGGACCTGCTATTAGAATTGAAATGGTAAAAAACAAACCTAAAGCCCATACAATAATCCAAAATCCCAAGAAAATTGATTTGCCCCAATCTTTATTAGAGGGTATTGTAATTTGAATACCATTATCAAACTGTTCAAATATTGCATTTCCTTTAAATGGTTCTTCCAATTCTATTTCAATTTTATCGGTATCCAAATCTCTTCCTCCGATTCAGGGTCATTGTTTTTATACTTTGAGCCCAAAATTTCAAAATGCTGACGCTGGTCTAAAACATAATCAGATGCGGGCAACCAAGTTCCAAAAATGTATTGAAAAATACTAGTATTAGTATTCAAACCCTTATACTCAAAAACCGCATATAATCCTGCTCCCAAAGTAAAACATTCCATTTCGTCTGGAATACTATCAAAGCTTGAAACCTCCGCAGCTGCCCATTTTTCGAAAGGAGCATTTATATCAAAATTGCTAAAACTAAATGACTCAGGGTAAACCTGCATCGAAATCAAATCCTCATTTACTCTGTTTTTTATTTCATTACGCCGAGGCATAAAAGCCTTCCACAATGCCATTGTCTGGTTGTTGGCATAAGTCATTTCGACTTTTTTACCTATCAATATTCTATGAGATGAATTTTCAATTCTGACTTGCATTA